>CBHWEO010000001.1:0-115371 GCA_966112955.1 uncultured Duganella sp.
CAAGGTAGATGCCGCCGTGCGTGGCATCGCAATCGATGCCGTATTGCCCGATGCGGCGCCGGATCTGGTCCACCGCGCCGAGCGTGAGCTGGTAGAGCCGCCTGCCCTGCTCCGCGCCGACCGTAGCCAGCAACGCCTGTTCATCGAGCGAATAGCCGCCGAATACAAAGCCGCCGTTACGGCCGGAGGCGCCGTGGCCGACGCGCTCGGCCTCCAGCAGCACCACATCGCGCTCGCCATGCTCCATCAGCGACATGGCTGTCGCCAGCCCCGCGAAGCCGGCGCCGATGATGCAGATCCGGGCCTGCTGGCGGCCCACCAGCGGCGCGTACGATTCCCCCGGCGCCGTGGCGCGGTAGTAGCTTTCCGCGCCGTTCATGGCAAGGTGGGATAAGCGCTGACGGTCAGGTCGAACCCATCGGCATCCGACACCAGGTGGGCATGCGCGCCGAACGGCAAAGTGCAGCGCGCGTCTCCATGCCCGAACGGCAGCCCGGTCAACACAGGCACCGGCAGGATGCCGCGGATGTAAGCCAGCATGGCCTCGAAATCATAGCCGTTATCGTTGGGCGACAAGCGGTAGCCGGAGAAATCGCCGAGCACGATGGCCCGCTGGCGTTCCAGCACGCCGGCGAAATGCAGTTGCAGCAGCATGCGCTCGACGCGGTAGGGATGCTCGCCGATATCCTCCAGGAACAGCACCCCGCCATTGATGTCCGGCCAATACGGCGTGCCGATCAGGTGGTTGATCATGGCCAGGTTGCCGCCCCACAGCGTCCCCTGCACGTCGACTTGCGGGTTGCCCGCCGCGGTGCCACGCACGGCATGCGTCGGTCCGCGCAGGCAATCCCAGAACTGTTGCAAGGTGTAGCCGACCGGCTCGTCGCGGATGAAGTCCGTGCTCATCGGTCCGGCGAAGCTGATGCGGCCCGTAGCCTGGTACAGCCCCATATGGAACGCCGTCAAGTCGCTGAAACCACTGAACAGTTTTCCGCTGTCGGCCATGGCGCGGAAATCGATGTGCGGCAGGATGCGGCTGATGCCGTACTGGCCGCGCAAGGCAAGCACGATCTGGCAATCGGGATCGGCCGCGGCCGCATTGAGCTGGGCCAGGCGGGCGTCATCCGTGCCGGCAAAGCGCTGGAACTTGCGCTCCGGTTCGTAGTAGTTGTGGACGATATGGCCCTGGGCCTCGAGCCGGGCAATGCCGCGTGCCAGCGCGGCGTCATCGATGGGGTAGCCGCTGGTTCCGGCGATGGCAATTCCGATATTTTTCACCCGGCCATATTACCCCGCAGATGTTGTTCTAGCAAGGCAAGCAGGCGCCCCACCAGGGCTGGCGGCATATCGTGTCCCATACCCTCGATCAGCTCCAGCCGCGCCCCCGGAATCTGGCGCGCCGTATCGATGCCGCAGGCGCAAGGCACCAGCGGATCGGCATCGCCGTGGATCACCAGCGCCGGGCAGCGGATGCCGCGCAGCAGCGCGCTGCGGTCGCCGGTCGCGGCGATCGCCACCAGTTGCCGTGCCACGCCGTCGCCGTTCACGTTGCGCGCCACCGCCTCCCCGGCCATCTGGCGCAGCAGGGCTTCCGGCGTCGGATACGCCGGGCTGCCGATGGTGCGGAAGGTATCGACCATCTGCTCCACCACGCGCGCCCGCTGGTGGGCACTGGGCGTACGCCGCAGCAGGATGCGGCGCGCCGCCGGTGTCGGCCCGGGCAGTCCGGGCCGGCCGCTGCTCGACATGATGGACGTCAGGCTCAGGGTGCGCGCCGGGTAGCGCGCCGCCATGATCTGCGCCACCATGCCGCCCATCGACACCCCCACCACGTGCGCCGCCGCCACGCCCAGCGCATCGAGCAGGCCGACCGCATCGCCGGCCATGTCGTGCAGGGTGTAAGGCGCGCGCTGGCGCCAGCCGCACAGGTGGCGCAGGTAGGCCAGCCACAGGTTGGGTGCGCCGCAATGGTCGAAACGGGACGACAGGCCGGCGTCGCGGTTGTCGTAGCGGATCACGCGGTAGCCGCGCTGCACCAGCCCGTCGACAAACTCGCGCGGCCAGGAAATCAGTTGCAGGGCCAGGCCCATGTTGAGCAGCACGGCCGGCCCGGCCGCGTCGCCGCTGCATTCGTAGGTAATGGTAATACCGTTTAGATCGACGCTGGCCATGGCCCAGCATAGCACCGCGCGGCCGCGGCGCGGCGCGCGCTCAGCCGGCGTTGTTTTTGCGCAAAGCGCGGCGTTCGGCGAAGAAGTCCTTCAACACCTGGCCGCAATCGTCGGCCAGCAGGCCGCCTTCCACCTCGGCATGATGGTTCAGCTGTTCGCTCTCGAATACATTGACCACCGAACCGCAGGCGCCGGTCTTGGGGTCGGCCGCGCCGAACACCACTTTGGCCAGGCGCGCATGCATCATGGCGCCCGAGCACATCACGCACGGCTCCAGCGTGACATACAGCTCGCAGCCCGGCAGGCGGTAATTGCCCAGGGCGGCGGCAGCGGCGCGCATGGCCACGATTTCCGCGTGGGCGGTGGGATCGTGGCGGCCGATCGGCTGGTTGTAGCCGCGCCCGATCACGACCCCGTCCTTGACCACCACGGCGCCCACCGGCACCTCGCCCTCGGCCCAGGCGCGGCGCGCTTCCAGCAGCGCTTCGCGCATGTACAGCTCATTCGACAATTTCGGCCCAGCAGTTCGGGGTTTCGTGCAGCACCAGCTTGTGCAGGTGCAGGCCGGTGCCGTAGCGGTCCTGGAAGGCCGCCTTCAGGATGTCCCAGGCCACGGCGGCCAGGTTTTCCACGGTCGGGATGCGGTCGATCACCACCGTCTTGTGGTTCGGCAGCGAGGCCAGGAAGTCCTTGACGGCGGCATCCTTCTCGTACACGAGGAAGGCGTGGTCCCAGACGTCGACCAGGTGCTGCTTGGCGATGGTCTTCACGTCCGAGAAGTCCATGATCATGCCGTTGTCGGAATTACCTTCGGCGTCGATCACCTGGCCGGTCAGGGTGATTTCCAGGGTGTAGCGGTGGCCGTGCAGGTTGCGGCACTGGCTCTTGTGGTCCGGGATGCGATGGCCGGCATCGAATTCCAGCTTGCGGGTAATGGTCAGCATTTACGGAATGTTCAACAGTTTATGGGTTTGCAGGCTCAGTTTCCACTTCGGGTTGCGCTTGCAGGTTTCGATCGCCAGCGTGGTATTGAAGGCCGCCAGCGGGCCATCCATCGGCTGCACGAAGAAGTTCTCGAAATCCAGGCCTTCGTAGGCCGCCAGGTCCTGGTCCTTTTGCGGGATCACGACCTTGATTTCATTGCCCTTGCGGACCACCAGCTGGGCGCCCATTTTCGGGCTGACGCAGACCCAGTCCACGCCCGGCGGCACCTCGATCGTGCCGTTGGTTTCAATGGCAATCGTGAAGCCCGCCGCGTGCATGGCATCGATCAGCGGCGCGTCCAGCTGCAGCAGCGGCTCGCCGCCGGTGAACACCACGTAGCGGTGCCCGGCCCCGGCCGGCCACAGGCCGGCGATTTCCTGCGCCAGCGCCTGCGCCGTGGCGAATTTACCACCGCGCTCGCCGTCGGTGCCCACAAAGTCGGTATCGCAGAACTGGCAGATGGCGCCGGCGCGGTCCTGTTCGCGGCCGCTCCACAGGTTGCAGCCCGCGAAGCGGCAAAACACGGCCGGGCGGCCGGCATGGGCGCCTTCGCCCTGCAGGGTGTAGAAAATTTCCTTGATGCTATAGGTCACGGGTGAATCCTTGATCGGCAACCCTACATTATAGCGCGTTTCACGAAACGAAACGGGTTTGCGCTTGGTCAACATTTGCCGCTTGCGGCGGCGGCACAATCAAGTTCCGGACGCAGTGAAAAAACATAAGGGCCGCCGCCAAATGAATAGCCTCCTCAAGCTCCCGCAGCAACTGGACCCCTCCCCCGCGCAGCCGCCCGGCTTTGCGCTGAAGCTGATGGAACTGCTGGTGATTCCCACCTTCGTGCTCGACGCGCAAGGCCGGGTCCTGATCTGGAACCGCGCCTGCGAGCGCCTGACCGGGGTGCCGGCGCACGAGCTGCTCGGCACCAGCGGCCACTGGTGCGCCTTCTACGCCGCCCAGCGCCCCACCCTGGCCGACCTGGTGATTGCCGGGCGCACCGGCGAGATCCTCGACCTGTACGACGGCCAGGCGCGCGGCCCGGCCGGCCAGCAGGACAACCTGTGCGCGGAAAACTGGTGTGAAATGCCGCGTACCGCGGGCCGCCGCTACCTGGCGGCCGACGCCAGCCCGATTTACGACAGCGACGGCCAGCTGGTGGCCGTGGTCGAAACCCTGCGCGACCTGACCGAGGAAAAGCAGGCCCAGATCGCGCTGGAGCAACTGGCCACGCGCGACGGCCTGACCGGCCTGGCCAACCGGCGCTGCTTCGACCACACCCTGCATGCAGAATGGCAGCGCGCCTTGCGCCAGCAGCAGCCGCTCTCGCTGCTGATGGTCGACGTCGACAATTTCAAGCAGTACAACGACGCCTACGGCCACGTGGGCGGCGACGATTGCCTGAAACGCATCGCCACCGCAGTGGCCAGCGAGATGCGCGCCAACGACCTGGTGGCGCGCTACGGCGGCGAGGAGTTCGCCGTGATCCTGCCCAACCAGTCGCTGAAAGGCGCCGCTATCGTGGCCGAGCGCATCCGCTGCCGGGTGGAAGCGCTGCGCCTGCCCAACCTGGGCACGGCCAAGCGCTACGTCACGGTCAGCATCGGCGCCGCCACCGCCATCGCTTCACACGACCACCAGCCGGCGCAGCTGGTGGCCACGGCCGACGCGGCGCTGTACCGCGCCAAGCATATGGGCCGGAACCGTATCAGCCTGCCAGGTACGGAATGAAGGCGATGCCGTTCTGGATCGCGCCGATGACTTGCGCCTGGTTTTCCGGCGATTCGGAAAATGCCGCCAGCACCGAACTGCGCGCCGCGCCTTCATCGAGCCGCGCGGTCCACCAGTCCAGGCCGGCCGCATCCGGCGCGCGGTGCAGCGTGTGCTGGTACAGCAGGCTGGCGAAGGTGCGGTTGTCCACGCCGCCATAGGTGGCGGTGAATTCGGCGCTCTGGATGAAGGCGGCGGCCGCCGCTTCCAGCGACACCCCGCCCTCCATGCCGCCGACCCAGAAGCCAAGGCCCGCCAGGTCGGGCACACGGTCGAAGGTGGCCTGGTACAGGCGGTAGGCCTGGCCCGCCGGGCCGTTGATCTCGAACGACACGTCCTGGTCGGTGAAGTGCACCTTTTCCACATTTTGCAGCACGTCGGTGCCGCCGCTGCCGACGTTGTCGGCGACTGTGAAGCCGCCGCCGCCCGCCAGCACGGTGTAGTTGGCGCGCACGCCCGCTTCCACCACGGTGTCGCGCCCGGCGCCGCCGTCGATGGTTTCATTGCCGTCTCCCGCCACGATCCTGTCGTTGGCCGCCGTGCCGGCGCTCAGCATCGGCAAATCGGCCACCGTCACGCTGCGGTCGCTGAAAACCAGGGTTTCGACGCCACTGAGCTTGTCGCTGCCCTCGCCCACCACGGTTACGCCGCCGGCTGTACGCTGCACGCTGTAGCTGGCGTACGCGTTGTTGAATACCGCGCTGTCGGCGCCATCGCCGCCGGACACCGTGTCGTTGCCGCTGCCCAGGTAGATCTTGTCGGCCCCGGCGCCGCCCGTGATCTCGCTGCCGGCAGCACTGCTATAGATCTGCGAACCGAAATTGCCGGCAATGGCGCGCGTCACCGTCACGCCGTAGGCCAGGGCGATATTATGGTAACCGGGGCTGCTGGAACTGAAGCTGCCCGGCCGCAGGTCGATGGTCACCTTCGCGGTGCAGGCGGAGAAATCGAAGGTGTTGGTGCCGCCGGCGTCCCAGATGCAGCGCGGCGATTCGACCGTGGCAAAACTGTACACGTCGTCGCCGCTGTGGAAGCTCTTGTTGGCGCCGTACAGGTACTGGATCGCCAGCACGTCGTACAACATCGGCGTGGCCGCATAGCGCCCGGTGGCCGAGAACATGGTCGGCGGCGTGTACGACATCTGGGTGTAGTCGCCGTTGTCCTGGTCGGCCGGCAGGAACGGCCCTTCCGCCGTGCCGCCGCTGCTGTCGTAATTGCCAGGATGTTTCAATCCCAGCATGTGGCCGATCTCGTGCAGCATCACGCTCGGGCCATAGCTGCCGGGCGTGAACACCTGGTTGTAGGGCGCATCCTTGTCCAGGTACATCTGGGTCGCGGTGGTGCCCACGTCCGGCAGGTAGGCGTAGCCGCTGCTGTTGTCCTGCTGGTTGGTGCCGAACTGCAGGTTGCCGTTGCTGGCCACCTCGGTGAACGTGAGGTTGGCGACCTGCGACCACAGCTTGAGCGCATCGCGCGCCGCCTGGCGCTGCGCGCTGCTCATCGGGGCGAAGCCGTTCTGGTCTTCGGTGCTGGCGTCGGCCGGCGGCGTGGACAGGAAGCTGTAAGTCAGGAAGCGCGGCGTGCCCGGGTTGCTGTTCCAGCTGCTGTACACCAGGGCATCGATTGCAATATTGCCAGTCACAAAACTCATCATGCGCAAATCAAAAAGACGTGGGTCCGGCCATGTTAGCACGGCATTGGCGCAGCGGCGTTCCCGCTGACCGGCTGCGCCGCGCCGCCGGCCAGCGCGGCCCGGTTGCGGCCGGCGCGCTTGGCGTCGTACAGGGCGCGGTCGGCCAGTTCCAGCAGCCTGGCCGGCTGGTCGCCGGTGCCGGGCGCCAAGGAACACAGGCCGACACTGATGGTCACGTGCGGCGCCACCGGCGAGGCGGCGTGCGCCAGCCGCAGGCCGGCCACCTGCGCGCAGGCCCAGGCCCCATAGCGCAGCACCTCGTCTTCGCAGCTGTTCGGCAGCAGCACCACGAATTCCTCGCCGCCATAGCGCGCCACCACTTCGCCGGGGCGGCGCGTGCACTGGCCCAGCGCGCGCGCCACGCTGCGCAGGCATTCGTCGCCCACCTGGTGGCCGTAGTGGTCTTTGTACTGGTTGAAGTGTTAGACTTCGACCAGCGCCACCCCCCGCGCGGCGCCCTGGCGCCGGTGGCGCGCCACTTCCATCTCGAACTGCTCGTCGAACGAGCGCCGGTTGTGCAGGCCGGTCAGGCCATCCCGGTTGGCCAGCGTATCGAGGCTGGCCAGCGCCGCCTGCAGCCGCAAGTGGGTGCGCACGCGCGCCTGCACCACCGGCCCGCTGAGCGGCTTGGTGATGAAGTCCACCGCGCCGGCATCGAGGCAGGCGATCTCGCTGTCCATGCCGGCGCTGCCGGTGACGAAGATCACCGGGCAGTGGCGCAGGTCGGGGTCGGCCATGATGCGGGCGCAGACTTCGAAGCCGTCCATGCTGCGCATCTGCACGTCCAGCAGGATCAGTTGCGGGCGCTGCGCCCGCGCGATCTCCAGCCCGGCGCTGCCGTTGGTGGCGAATACCACGCGCGCCTGGTCGCGCAGCATCGCGCTCAACAGGCGGATGGTGTCCGGGTTGTCGTCGATGATCAGGATAGTGCTTTCCATGCTTCCTCACCCAGTACGTCGAGCGCGGTACCGAAGTCCAGCGCCTCGATGGCGGTTTCCAGCGCGGCGGCAGCGGCATCGCCGCGGCGGTGCGCCAGTTGCGGGCGCAGCTGGCGGAATTGCGCCAGCGCGTCCAGGTCCTGCCGCTGCAGCATGTCGACCAGGGTTTGCATGGCCGCCCGCAGGTCCTGCTGCACGCTGGCCGCCGCCGGCTGCTCGTGCTGCAGCCAGCGCCCGGCCGCCGCCAGCGTGGCCGCCAGCGCCTGGCGGCTCGCGTCGAAGCCGGCGCTGGCCGCCGCCGCGTCGCCGGCGCGCAGCGCCTGTTCGGTGGCCAGCGTGGCGTCGGCGAACTGGCGCGCGCCCAGGCTGCCGACGCCGCCGCGCAAGGCATGCAGCGCGGCGGCGGCACCGGCCGCGTCGCCGCCGCGCCACAGCGCCAGCGCGGCGTCGAATTCGCCCTGCGACTGGCGCACCACGCGCCCCACCAGCGACACGATGTTCTGCCGTTGCGGCGAATCGCCGATCACCGCCAGCAGCTTGCGGATGGCGAACACGCCGGGCTGCTGGTCAAGCTCGCCGTCAGCCGCCGCTGCCGGCGCCACCGCCGGCGGCTGGCCCGCGCGTCCGGCCGCGGCCAGGTGGCTGGCGATGGTGGCCAGCATCTGCCCATATTCCACCGGCTTGGCAATGAAGCCGTCCATGCCGCATTCCATGCAGCGCGCCTGCTCGGTGTCGAGCACGCCCGCGCTCATGGCCAGCACCGGTAGCCGCAAGCCCAGTTGCCGGCGCAGGATGCGCGTCGCTTCGAAGCCGTCCATCACCGGCATCTGCACGTCCATCAGCACCAGGTCGAAGGCGGTCGGGTCGGCGCGCAGCAGGTCGATGGCCTGCTGGCCGTGCTCGGCCACCGTGACGTGGGCGCCGGACGGCTCCAGCACGCCGCGCGCCACCAACTGGTTGGTCGGGTTGTCTTCCACCAGCAGGATACGGGCGCCGGCCAGGGCGGCGGCCGGCGCGGCACTGTCGCCGCGCCCAGCCGGTGCGGCGGACGCGCCGGCGGCGCCGGCCCCTGCCGCCGCGGGCAGCGCGCGCAAGCCTTGCAGCAGCAGCCGCATGGCCGACGGCAGCACCGGCTTGGCCAGGGCCGCCGCTTCAGCCGGCAGCGACTCGCGGTCCAGGCTGCGGTTCAGCGCCACCAGGCACAGGCCGTCATAGCGCGCCGTGCCTTCCGCATCGAGCAGCGCCGAATCGACCAGCGCCACCTGCCATGGCTGCGGCCCCGGCGCCGCTGGCGGCGTGGCGTGGTGGGTATCCACCGCGGCGCCCCAGGCGCGCAGCTGCGCTGCCAGGTAGTGCAGCGTCGGCAGGTGGTCGTCCACCAGCAGCACGCGCAGGCCGGCCAGCACGCCCGCTTCGTGGCCGGGCGCGCGCTGGCGGCGCGCCAGCTGCAGCGGCACCGATACCACGAATTCACTGCCGCGCCCCGCTTCGCTGCTGACGCTGATGGAGCCGCCCATCATCTTCACCAGTTGCTGCGAAATCGACAGCCCCAGCCCGGTGCCGCCGAAGCGCCGCGCGGTGGAGGTGTCGGCCTGCTCGAAGGGATTGAACAGGCGCCCCAGCTGTTCGCCGCTCATGCCGATGCCGCTGTCGCGTACCGTGAGCTGCAGGATTTCCATGGCGCTGCCCGGCGCGCTGGTGCCGAAGTGCACCAGCACCTCGCCCTCGGCGGTGAACTTGATGGCATTGCCCACCAGGTTGAGCGCCACCTGGCGCAGGCGCTGCAAGTCGCCCACCAGGGCTTGCGGCATGCCGGCCTCCACCGTCAGCAGCAGGTCGAGGCGCTTGCCGACGCTGGCTGCCTGCATGGCGGCGGCCACCGCTTCCACCAGCTCGTCCAGCTGGAACGGCGCCGGCACCACGGCCAGCTTGCCTGCTTCGATCTTGGACAGGTCGAGGATGTCGTTGACCACGGCCAGCAGCGCGCTGCCGGAAGCGCGGATCAGGCGCACGTATTCGCGCTGCTCGGGACTGAGGGCGGTGCGCTCCAGCAGCTGGCCGATGCCCAGCACGGCGTTCATGGGGGTGCGGATCTCGTGGCTCATATTGGCCAGGAAGGCGCTCTTGGCGCGGCTGGCTTCCTGCTGCTGCAATTCGGCCGCCTTGCGCGCCGTGATGTCCAGCGCCACGATGTGGAAGCCGCACACGGCGCCCTGCACGTCGGTGTCGGGGATGTAGTCGGTCATGTAGTGGCGCTGCACGCCGGCGCGCTCGGCATCCGTTTCGAAGTGCACCGCTTCGCCGCGCAGCGCCGCCGCCACATACGGCCGCACCTGTTCGTAGCCGGCCTCGCCCAGCACCTCGTGCACGGTGCGGCCCACCATCCAGGCCGGGTCCACGCCCAGCAAGGCCTGGTAGCTGCGGTTGGCGAAGCGGAACACCTGGTCCTGGTCGACATAGCCGATGGCGGCCGGGTTGTGGTCGGCCACGGTGCGCAGGAAACGTTCCTTGTCCGCCAGTTCCAGCTGCGCACTGGCCAGGGCCGACAGCTGCTCCGCCGCCGCTTCCTCGCTGCGCCGGCTGTCGCTGGCGTCGGTCACGCACACGGCGTAGGACGGCGCTGCATCGGCCGCGCGGCGCGCCAGCGTCAGCTCGGCGTCGAAGCGCGTACCATCGCGGCGCCAGCCCGCCAGCACCACCGGCTGGCCCACGCTGCCATCGGCCAGCCCGGCCAGCAGCGCGTCACCCAGCTGCAGCAGGCGCGCGACCGGCTGGCCCAGCGCTTCAGCGGGCTGCCAGCCGAAGATTTCCGTGGCGCGCCGGTTCCAGCCCGTCACCACGCCGGCCGCATCGAGGCTAAGGCAGGCTTGTTGCGACGCCTCCAGTAGCGCCTGCAGCTGCTGCGCGCTGGCGCGGCCCTCGGCCTGTGCCTGCGCCAGCGCGGTGTCGCCGGCGCGCAGTCGCCGCAGCAGCTTGCCGCTCGCGCTGCGCAGGCGCGCCAGGGGCGCGCCGGGCGCGGCGGCCGGCCACGCGCCATCGCCGCCCTCGGCCACGGTTTCCAGTGCCAGCGCGGCCTGCTGCAGCGGCTGCAGCGCGCGCCGCCCCAGCTGCCAACCGCACCACCCCAGCGCGGCCGCCAGCAGGCCGCCCGCCAGCAGCACCGCCGCCTGCAGGCGCCGCACGGGCGCCATCACGCTGGCCAAGTCCTGGCGCACCAGCACGCTCCAGCCCAGGCCGGGATAAGCGCCGTCGCCGCGCGTGCGCGCATAGCCGACCAGGCTGCGGCCGTCGGGCCACGCTTCCACGCCATGGCCCGCGGCCGCCAGCCGCGCCGGGGCGCCGGCGCCGGGACGCAGGCCCAGCAGGTGCGCCGGACCGGCCAGCACCGTGCCGTCGCGCGCCAGCAGCAGGCTGTCGCCGGGCAGCCACTGGCGCGCCCAGTTCCAGTGCAGCTGGGCGCCCAGCACGCCGGCCGTGCGGCCCGCCGCATCGTAATAGGGAAAGGCCAGGTCGATCACGCGCAGCTGGCCGCTGCCATGGCCGGGCAGCAACCGCGCCAGCGCGTCGGCCGCGTGCACGTCGTGCACGTACACGCCCTGCGGCGCGGCGCGCCACCACGCTTGCTGCGCCACGCTACTTCCTTCCAGCAAGCCGCCGCTGGCCGCGCGCACCTGGCCGGCGCTGTCGGCCATGCCGAGCCAGACATACAGGGGATAGTTGCGTTGGAGTTCGTCAAACGTTGGGCGCCCCAGCAGTTCGGGGTGGCGCGCCAGGCGCTGCAGTTCGCGGTAGCGCTCGGCCATGCCGGCGTCGAGCAGGCTGGCCAGGGCCGCGGCGCGTTGCGCCAGCGCCTCGCCGCTGCTGCGGGTCAGCGCGGCGCCCATGCGCACTTCCAGCAGCCCGGCAAGCACGGCCGCCAGCAGCAGCGTGCCGGCCGCCAGCGCCAGGGCCAGCATCGGGCCGAGGCTGATCCTGTTGCGCGACGGGGCACGCGCGGGCGGGACTTGCTCAGGCATGGGAACTCCGGTTATCCGATGCTCCCGAGTATAACCGACTCTCCCCTAAAAACTTGCCGCAAAGTCTCGCCGCTTACAGCTTGCAAACTGCACGTAACTAGTGCACCTTGCGCCCGGCGCGCGCTTTCTGCGCCTTGGTTTCGCCGTGTTCGCGGCGCTGCTTGTTGACGATGCGCGACGCGACTTCTTCCTCGCGGCCGGGGTAGCGGTGTTCCTTCTTGAACTCTTCCTTCAGTTCCTTGTACTCACGCTCCCGTTTCGGGCTGGCTCCTCGTGGCATGGCAGACCTCCTTGCGTATGACGCCTGCCGCCATGCTAGCCAAGGCGGGCGCGCCGCAGCGCACGCCAGGGCCGGCTCAGAACTGCTCGACCCAGGCCGCCAGCTGCGACGGCGTCAGCGCCGCGTCGGCCTGCACCAGGCGGCATTCCACGCCCTGGGCGCCGCTGGCCATCTGCATGGAAGCGCCGCGCTTGCCCATCCACAACAGGCAAGCCAGCCAGAACGCGTGCTGCGAAGACACCGGCGCGCTGGTCGGGGTTTCCAGGAATTCCGTCAGCTGCGACGCTTGCAGGAACAGCGCATGGCCCGGCCCCAGCAGGCTGAACGTGGGGCCGAAGGCGTCGGCCAGCAGCGCGAAGGCGTGCGCCGGCTCGGCCCCGCCATGGCGCTGCTCGAGGTCCTGCAGGTGGTCGCGCACGGCGCAGCCGAAGGCGGCGCTGCGGAAGGCTTCCGAGCTGATCAGGTCCGAATGGTCCAGCATCAGCCAGTCCGGCTCCGGCGGCGTCATGCCTGCGCTGAGGGCGCCGGCCAGGTAGCTTTCCACCGGCACGCAGGACGGGCTGCCGGACAGGCTGGCCGCCAGCGTGTACACGGTGCCGACGCGGCTGGCCACGGCCTGCTTCTGGCGCACCAGCAGCTTTTCGCGCAGCAGCTGCGAGTGCTCCTTCTGCAGCTTGGCCAGGGCCAGCGCCTGCTTCAGCTCCATGCGCAGCGCGGCGATGTCCCACGGCTTCTGGATGTAGCGGTGGATCTGGCCCTGGTTGACGGCATCGACCGTGTGTTCCAGCTCGGAATAGGCGGTGGTCAGGATGCGCACGATGTGCGGGTAGCGGTCCCAGGCATAGAACAGCAATTCGTTGCCATAGGCGCCGGGCATGCGCTGGTCCGATACCAGCACGGCGATTTCATCGGCATGCTCGTCCAGCATGCGCTTGCCCTCTTCCACCGATTCGGCCACGTACACGGGCGCCAGCGAACCGAGCGCGCGCTGGAAGTATTTGAGGGCGGTCGCCTCGTCGTCGACGTACAGGATCGCCGGGGCCGGTCGGGCCGTTTGTGTTTCGGTCATGCTCGTTCCTTCTCTAAATCCGGGAAATTCATGGTGACGGTGGTGGAGCAACCTTGCTCGGACTGCACCCGCAGGTGGCCGCCGAACGATTGCATCACGCGGTTGCAGAAGATCAGGCCCCAGCCGCTGCCGCCCTCGCTGCCGTGCATGGATACCGGGTCCAGCAGCAAGCGGTTCAGCAGCGCCGGCGCAATGCCGGGGCCATTGTCTTCGACGATGATGTAGGGGCGGTCTGCCACGCCCACGGTGATCCTGACCCGGGGCTCAGGATGGTCCTGCAGTGCGCGCAGCGCATTGCTCAGCAGCGACGACAGCACCAGCGCCACGCAGTTGGGCGAGGCGCGCACATGGAAGTCGGCCTGCACCACCACTTCGATGATGCTGCGCTGGTGCGGCGCCAGCGGGTACACTCCCAGCAGCGCGCTGACCATCTGCTGCGCGCTGCCGCTGCCCAGGCGCGCAGCGGGCACCACGCTGGCGCGCTTGACCGATTCCACGAACGAGGACAGCACCGCCAGGCAGTAGCGCGCATTGTCGTTCATGTGCGCCGCCGCGTTGCCGATGTCCGCCTTCAGCGGCAGGCCATTGTCCGGCGCCTGCCCGTTCACGCGGCGCTGGATGTTGCGCGCGAAATTGGCGATGGTGGCCAGCGGCGTATTCAGTTCGTGCGCCAGGAAGGCCACGGTTTCCTCGATCGCCAGCAAGCTTTGGCGGCGCATGGCGCGTTCGCGCGCATTCATGCTGGCCAGGCGCAGCGCGTCGCGCACGGTGCCGGTGTCGAGCGGCTTTTCCAGGATGCGGAAGATGTCGCCGCCATTGATGGTTTCCAGCAGCACTTCCTTGTCGGCGTAGGCCGTCACCAGGATACGCACCAGGTGCGGATAGTCGCGCTCGACCTGGCGCAGCAGCTCGCCGCCGACGCGGCCCGGCATGCGGTAATCGGTCACCAGCACGTCGATGTCGGCATCGGGCCGGCGCAGGATTTCCAGCGCCTCGTCCACGCCGGGCGCGGTCAGCACAGTGAAGTCGCCCTCCACCGCGCGCGCGAAATACTTGCGTGCCAGTTCCTCGTCGTCCACGTACAGCACGGTCGCTGGCTGGGTCGGTACCGTCATTTTTCCCCTCCCGTCACGCGCGGCAGGTCGAAGGTGAAGCGGGTCCATTCGCCCGGCACGCTTTCGGCGGCCAGCAGGCCGCCATGGCGCTGGATCACGCTGTAGCAGATCGACAGGCCCAGGCCCAGGCCCTGCCCCACCTCGCGCGTGGTGAAGAATGGCTCGAACACGCGGCCGATGTTTTCCGGCGCGATGCCGGGGCCGTTGTCGCGCACCGTGACCTTCAGGCGGTCGCCGCGCGCTTCGGCATAGACGTCGATGGTGGGCGCGCTGGTGGCGCCCTTGCGCATGGCCAGGGCGGCGTTGCTGAGCAGGTTGATCAGCACGCCGATGATGGCCGCCTCGTCGCCGCGCACCAGGGTGTCGGGCTGCAGGTGGCGGTTCACCTTGATGCCCTTGATTTCATGGCCCACCAGGCGCACCGACGATTCCAGCGCGCGCTCGAACAGGAATTGCGCGCTTTCGTGGTCGGTGCCCGACTTGCGGTAGGCGAAGGTCTTCAGGTCGGACACGATGTACTGCACGCGCTGCATGCCCGACTTGGCGTCGGTCAGGCATTCCAGCAGCACTTCGCTGGACTTGGCGGCCGGCTCTTCCAGTGCGACGTCGATCGCCATCATGCAGAAATTGACCGGATTGTTCACTTCGTGCAGCAGGCCGGCCGCCAGGGTGCCGAGCGCCGCCATCTTTTCCTGCTGCAGCATCTGGCCCTTGATCTCGGCCAGGCTGCGGTTGTTGGCTTCCAGCTGGGCGTTCTTGTCGGCCAGTTCCGCCTTCAGCTGGAACAGGTTGAAGCGCGCCTGCTCGTTGTAATAGGTGCAGACGGCGCTGGCAATGGCGCTGAAGGCCAGCAGCAGCGAATTGACGGCAAAGGAGCCGCCCATCGGCGCGTCGCCCGCATAGACCCAGCACGCCGCCGCGTACAGCAGGTAGGTCAGGAGGCCGAGCACCAGGTTCTGCCACATGCGGAAGGCAAACGCGATGGCCGAGGCGAACACGATCAGGTTCAGCCCCGCGTAGTAGATGGAATCGGCGCCCTCGGTGGCGGAAATCATCCACGCGATCATCACCTGCGGCAGCATCAGCCAGGCAAACGTCAGCGCCTCGACATGCAGCTTGCCCCAGGGCCGGTGCAATGCGCCGACGATCGCCAGGATGCCCAGCGAGACCAGCACGCGCGCCAGCGCGAACTGCAGCAGGTGGTCCGGGTACAGGCTGAAATCCAGGCCGATCCCCAACAGCACCAGGGCGATCGCGGTCCAGGCGCCGCCGCGGCTGAAGCGCAGGCGGTAGGCGCGCAACTCCGCCTCATAGGCCTTATGCATCTGCGGGCTCACGGAAGCCGGGATCAACGGTGCCGGCCCGGTCATGGCAGGGTCGCTTCGGCAAACACATTGACGCCGGTCGGGTCGACATACACGCTGCGCGCGCCGGCCTGCGCCGGCAGCAGCTGTTCCATCTTGGCCTCGTCACGGTAGATCAGGTACCACTCGAGCAAGTGCTCCATGCCGGGACGTTCCGGGTTGCTGGTGTGGACATTGGTCACCAGCAGGCGCCCGCCGCTGCGCATGCAGGAAGCGAAGTAGCCCAGCAGGCGGCTGCACACCTTGTCCGACAGGTAGTCGAACAGGCCGGCGCAGTACACCACGTCGAAATCGGCCCCCACCTGCGGGCCGTCCACCCGGCGCTTCAGCAGGTTGTGCACGGAATCCTGCACGAAGCGGATGTCGGGCTGGCGCGCCAGGCCGGCGCTGATGCCGGCCAGGCGGCCGCGCGTCCAGTCCAGCGTCTCTTCGCTGAAGTCGACCAGCTCGAACGACAGCCAGTGCGGCTCGTCGTACTCGCGCAGGAAGCGCTGGATTTCCTGGGCCGGGCCGCAACCGACGTTGAGCACGCGGAACGGGCGCCCGATGCGGCGCGCCGCGTCGGCGTGGCGCTTCAGGAACTCGACCAGGATGTCGATGCGGTTGCGGTGCGCCACCGCCACCGCCGTCTGCAGGAAGGCGGCGTTGACGATCTGGAAGTAGGTGCTGGGTCCCTGGCGCGGGTCGCCCAGGATCTGGTTCACCATCTCGTAGTCGCCGGCATAGCCGAGCGGCTTGCTGAAGGTGCGGAACACGAACGGCGCGCGCAGGATCAGCGGGTGCAGCGCGCCCTGGGCGAAGGCGCGGTGGGCCGCCGCCGCGTCCTGCTCGACCATGCCGGCTTCCTTGTTCAGGTCGTCGAAATAGCGGCGCACGCGCACGATCAGCGGCTCGGCCAGTTCGGCGAACACGTCGGCGCGCAGGCGGCCGTTTTCCTTCGGCAGCGAATCGGACAGGTCGACCTGCTCCACCCAGCGCGCCACCTCGGCCAGGTAGGCGCGCGTTTCATTGACGGCGATCTGGTAATCGCGCCGGATGCGGAAGCGATCGTCCCAGTCCAGCACGAACTTGCTGGCTTCGCGGCCCACGGCGCCCGGCAGCAGCACCACTTCGCTCAGCTCGCGCCACTCGTCGATCAGGGTCACTGACACCACGGCCGTCAGGCCCGTGTTGACCATGCTGATCACGACCGCCTTGCCGATGTAGGCGCTGGCCGTGCCCATGCGCACGGTCAGTTCGCTCAGCACCTCACTGACCTGGACGATGGAATATGGGTTGTACACTTCCATCACGAGCGATTTGCGCTGCAGCGTCACGATAGTGCCGCGGACTGCTTCGCCTTGCGTGTTCAGGAAACTGACGACGGGATCGATTTGCGCCTGTGAATACACTTTTCGGAACTTAAATTGGTTGCCGTGAATTAAGCCGAGTGTACTGGCTTGTGGCGCATATAGCAATGTTTCCCTCTGGAGCATGGGGACATTCCCGATGCCTTGCCATTTGCACAAATGTTAACTGCCGCACCGACGCAACCATTGCCATATGCCAAACTCGCGGCAAGCAATGGAGATCAACATGGAGCAGTTACGTCCACCGGCACCGCCCCCCGATCCGGAACGGGCTGAGTTTCACGAGCGCTTCGCGCGCAGCTTTGCGGACCAGCGTTTCGACCACTTGCGCGAAGCCGTCGCGGCACTGGAAGAACTGGCCTGGCGCCAGTATTGCGAACGGCGCCAGCCGAGCGGCCGGCCGCATTAGCAGGCCTGGCTAAGCCAACCCCGCCAGCAGTTCCAGCCGCGCCGCCAGCCGCTCGGCCATCTGCCCGGTCGTAAAGCCGGCGTAGCGCGCCGCCACGCCGCGCGCCGCCATCAGGGTGCGGCCATCCATCAGCAGGCTGCGCACCACGCTGCGCCAATCCGCGTTGCCCGGCAGGCGCCCGCCATTGACGGCCACGCCGGCCGCTTCCAGGCGCTGCGCCAGCAGGTAGCGTTCGAGCTGGGTCGGCAACAGCAGCATCGGCACTGCTGCCAGCAGCGCATGCGCCACCGTGCCTTCGCCGCCCTGGCTGACGCAGATGCGCGATTCGGCCAGCGCGGCCGCCAGGTCGACCGGACCGCGCGCATACGCCAGGCTGGTGGCGTGCACCGGCGGCACCGCGCCGGCCGCCACTTCCGGTTGGTAGCACAGCACGCGGCATCCCTCCATCACCAGCGCATGCAGCACCGCCACATGGGCCGGGTGTTCCTGGCGCAGGTAGACAAACACCTTGTGGCCCTGGCCGGGCGGCCAGTGCGGTGCTTCACCGGCCGGCGCTGCGAACGCCGGGCCGAACCATTGCTCGCCTTCCGGGCGGCGGCCGTAATGGTCGGTCTCCGGCCAGGCGCACAGGAAATGCGCGCGTCCCAGCAAGGCATCGGCGGCCTGCACGTACGGCACCCCGCCATGGTGCACCAGCACCGTGTTCATCACTTTCAGCACATGCAGTTCGGCGGCCGCCAGGCGCTGCAGGTCGACCGCTTCCCACGGGCGGAAATTGGGCAAGGGCTGGCCGGCCGGCGGCAGGGTGAAGCCGGCGCCGATGGCCGCGGCGGGCAGGTCCAGCGTGCGCGCCGCCAGCAAGGCCGTCGGTGCGAAATCCGCCACCAGCACGTCCGGCTTCAGCAGTTCCAGCGCGGCACGCCAGCCGCGCACCAGGCCGTCCAGGCTGGGCGCATCGCGGTAGCCGGCGCCTAGCATGATTTCCGCCAGGCTGGACGCATGCTGGCCACTGCCGTGCAGCCACACCGGCGCCTGCAGCATGGTGACCTCCAGCTCGCCCAGCAGGCGGCGCGCCAGCGCCAGGTCGCGCACCGACAGGCTGACGGCGTGGCCGCGCGCCAGCAAGGCTTGCGCCACGACCCGCAGGCGCCCCGCGTGGGCGGGATCGCCGCCCAGTTCCCAGGCCAGGTGGAAGTGCGCCATGAATCAGAACGCCCCGCCAAACGTCATTGCATTTTTCACATTATTTCCCATCATTGCCATGCCCTGGATTTTAGAACACACACGCTAACAGGTGTGCAATACTAAGCCATGGCCCTCTCCCGACTGCTTCCCCAGAGCTTGCGCGCGCGCATGACCTGCGTGGTCATCCTGTTCGTGCTGGCGGCCACCACCATCGTCACCTGGCTGGCCCTGTCGACCGCCGAACGCGACATGAAGGGCGTGATCGGCCAGCAACAATTCAACCTGTTGTCGGTGGCGGCCGCCCACATCGACGAACAGCTGGCCGCCAAGCGCCAGCTGCTGGCCTCGATCGCCGACGCCGTGCCGCCCGGCCAGCGCTCGCCGGCGGCCATCCGCGCCGCCCTCGAGCGCCACCCGTCCGCCGCCACCGAATTCGCCAACGTGGCCGCCTTCGACGCCAGCGGCAATTACCTGGCCAGCCTGCGCCCGCCGCAGCAGCAAGGCACGCCGCAGGTGGCCGACCGCCCCTATTTCGAGCAAACCATGGCGCAGCGGCGCGCCATCATTTCGCCGCCCTTGCGCGGCCGCGTCAGCAACCTGCCGGTGGTGGTGCTGACCCACCCCATCATCGACAGCGGCGGCGACGTGCAGGTGGTGCTGGTGGCCAGCATCGACTTGCTGAACTCGGACTTCTTCCACCAGTTCAACACGATGAAGCCCGGCAAGACCGGCTTCATGTTCATCATGACCACCGACGGCATCCTGGTCAATCATCCCAACAAGGCGCGCCTGCTGGAGCACATCAATGCGCGCCCCGGCCTCAACCTGGGCACCCTGCGCGCGCTGGACGGTTTCGAAGGCTGGCTGGAAGCCACCAACAAGGATGGCGTGGACGGCATCTATTCCTACAAGCGCCTGAACGCCACCAACTGGATCGTGGCGGCGCGCTTCCCGACCGACGAAGCGTTCGCGCCCATGATCCGCATGCGCCAGCAAGCCGTGCTGGCCGCCACCGCCTTCGCGGCCGCCGCTGGCCTGCTGAGTTGGCTGATGGTCAAGGTCCTGCTGGCGCCGCTGCAGCGGCTGCGCGCCAGCCTGCACGCCATCCGCACGCGCGGCGCCGACATCGGCGCCTTGCGCCGCGCGGCCGGCGACGAGATTGGCGAACTCAGCGAGGCGCTCTACGAATTGACGGCAGAACGCCAGGCGGCCCTGGAACGCCTGGCCGAGAGCGAAAAGCGGGCGCGCCTGATCGCCGACAACATCCCGGCCCTGGTGGCCTATATCGACCGCGACCTGCGCTACCGCTTTACCAACGAGCACTACCAGTTCCTGCTGGGCGTCGACCCGCGCAGCATGATCGGCAAGCGCGTCGACGAAGTGTTCGGCCCCGCCGCGCTGGAGCGCTGGCGCGACTGCTACGACCTGGTGCTGGCCGGGCGCCGCATCCATGTCGAGCGCCATGGCGAGGAGATGGAACGCCACCTGCATTTGATGGTGGAACTGGTGCCCGACCTGGCGCCCGACGGCAGCGTGCCGGGCTTCTACCAGATGTGCACCGACATCACCGAGCGCAAGACGGCCGAACTGGCGCAGGCGGCCAGCGAACAGCGGCTGCGCCTGATCGCCGACCATTTGCCGGTCCTGATCAGCGCCATCGACCGCGAGCACGTCCTGCAGTTCGGCAACGCGACCTACCGCCGCTGGCTCGGCATCGATCCCGACACGCTGCCCGGGCGGCCGCTGGCCAGCGTGGCCGGCGACGCCGCCTACCACGAAGCGCGCCCCTGGCTGGAGCGCGCCTTCCGCGGCGAAGTGACCGAATACGAATCCACCGCGCGCCTGCAGGGCGAGCCGCGCGTGCTGGAAACCACCTTCGTGCCGGACGTGCGCAAGGATGGCAGCGTGCCCTTCGTGTATGCCCTGGCCGCCGACGTCACGCGCAGCCGCGAAGTGGAAGCGGAATTGCTGCGCCAGGCGCGGCGCGACCCGCTGACCGGCATCCCCAACCGGCGCCAGTTCGAGGACGTGCTGGTGCAGGCCATCGAACGCGTGCGGCGCCAGGATGGCCAGATGGCACTGGCCTACCTCGACATCGACAACTTCAAGCACATCAACGACAGCCTGGGCCACGCCGGCGGCGACGAAGTGCTGAAGGAATTCGCGCTGCGCCTGGGCGCCAGCGTGCGCGCCACCGACACCGTGGCGCGCCTGGCGGGCGACGAATTCGTGATCGTGTTCGAAAACATCCGCCAGCCCGGCGAAGTGCAATTGCTGGCCGAGAAAGTGATGGCCGCCGTCAGCCCCGACTTCACCGTGCTGGGCGCGCCGCTGCGCGTCACCACCAGCATCGGCATTGCCCTGTATGCCGGCGGCACCGAGACGGCGGGCGGCCTGATCGGGCGCGCCGACATGGCCCTGTACGACACCAAGCGCCGCGGCCGCAACGGCTTCACCATCGACCACGGCCAGGGCTTGCCGGAGACGGCCGCCAGCGGCTACTGAGCCGGCGCCGCCGCGCGCAGCAAGGCAATGAAACGGCGCCCCGCCGGCCCCGGCGGCGCATCCTTGCGCCAGCTGGCATACATCGACATGGCCTGGCCCAGCACCGGGCTGGCTTCCAGCACCAGTTCCACCAGCGTGCCGCGCGCCAGGTCGTCGGCCACCATGTGGCGCGGCATGCCGCCCCAGCCCAGGCCGGCACGCAGGAAGGCGTGCTTGGCGCCCAGGTCCGCCAGGCGCCAGCCGTGCTGGTTCACCACGCCGAACTGGCGCCCCGCCGTCAGCGTGGAGCGGTCGGTCAGGATCAGCTGCACATGGCGCGCCGCTTCGCTGCGGGCAATCGGGGCCGGCAGCGCGGCCAGCGGATGGCTGGCCGCCGCCACCGCCACCAGCGGCACTTCGCACAGGAAGTCCGTGGCGCACTGTTCCGGCACGTCGGGATAGGAGCCCACCACCGCCAGCCGGCAGCGGCCGTCCAGCACCGGCTGCACCACCGCGCCCAGCACTTCCACGTCGAGCCGCAGCGGCGTGCCGGGAAATTCCTGGTGGAACAGGCGCACCGCTTCGGTCAGGCGGGCGATCGGGAACATGACGTCGACCGCCACCGCCAGTTCGGGTTCCAGGCCTTCGGCCAGGGTGCGCGCCTTGGCCTTGAAACCGTCCATGCTGCTGGCGGCGGCACGCGCGCTGTCGAGCAGGGCGCGGCCCTGTTCCGTCAGCTGCGGATTGCGCCCGCTGCGGTCGAACAGGGGAAAGCCGACTTGCAGCTCGAGGTTGGCCAGGGTCTGGCTGACCACCGATTGCGCGCGCCGCAGCTTGCGCCCGGCGGCCGAGAAGCTGCCCTCCTCCGCCGCGGCGATGAAGGTGCGCAACTGGTCCATCGACATGGCGTCAAGCATGGGCGCCTCCCTGAAGACTGTACATGGCGGGCGATTCTACACGACGTGTCGGACTGGTCTTACATGCGCGCGCGCCTCTCTCCGCTTGGAAACATGCATCGGCGCTTGGATACTGCTTGTCATGATGACCACACTTCCCCTCAGCCGCGGCGCCCAGCCGGCCGCCGGCGGGCCGTCGCGCCAGCTCTACATGCTGCTGCGCGAAACGCCCGACCGCGTGGCCGCGACCGCCTACTTGCAGCGCCGGCTGGCGGAAGCCGCCGCCCTGCCGCCGGCCTGGCACGGCAGCCTTTCGCAACTGGAGGAATGGCTCGAGCTGCGCGGACGCAACCGCGCCGAGGAATTCCGCCAATACCAGGCCGCGCGCCTGGACAACGTGCCGCGCCGCCATTTCGCCACCCTGGCCCAGGCCCGCCGTTTCCTCAGCGTGCAGGCGCCCAGCCTGCTGGCAGAAGGCGCCTGGCTGCACTGCGCCCTCGACCAATGGCGCCGGCCCGCCTACATGCCGCTGGTCAGGCTCTACCTGGATTACCTCGGCAGTGGCGTGCCCTCGGCCAACCATGTGGCGCAAGTGCGACAGCTGCTGGCGGTGCAGGCGTGCGGCGGGTGGCAGGACCAGGAAGAAAGCGGCTTCGTGCAAGGGGCGATCCGGCTCGCCCTGGCTTGCGCGGGCGAGCGCTACCTGCCGGAACTGCTGGGCTACCAGCTGGCGGTGCCGGAACAGCCCGCGGCCCGGCCCTCGCTGCTGCATGAACTGGCCGAACTGGGCATCCCCTTGCCGGCGCCGCCGGCGTCCGACCACGTGATCCTCAACGTGCTGCGCGCCATGCTGGACGCGCCCAGCGATGCCGCGCATTTCCTGCAGCGCGTGGAACTCGGCCATGCGCTGGGCCGCATCGGCCTGCAGACCGTACCCGCCACGCCGGAAGATGGCGCGCCCCAGGATGCGCCGGTTGCCGGCAGCACCGTGGCCGCCATGCTGGCCGCGGTCCCGGCCGCCGCGGCCGTGGCGGCCGCAGACGGCGCCGCCCAGCCGGCCGGCACCCCGCGTGGCATCCTGCGCCACCACTTCCCGGCGGACGAACACGCCTGGGAAACCATCGGCAACGACCTCGGCTTGCTGGAAGCGCAGATCGCCGCCTGCGGCAGCAAGGCCGAAGCCATGACCATGCTGGCGCGCCACATGGGCCCGGCCGTCCACCACCAGCCGCTGGGACTGATGGCGACCCGCGTCTATTCGCAACTGTTCGCGCTGGCCTGACGCCGCCCGGCCGCCCCGTGATGGTATCCTCGCGGTAACTTCATTGCGGGGAGCATTCGTGACCATCATCGAAAAACTGTTCAAGCTCAGGGAAGCCGGCAGCGACGTGCGCACGGAAGTGGTGGCCGGGGTCACCACCTTCCTGACCATGGCCTACATCATCTTCGTCAATCCGGCCATCCTCGGCGACGCCGGCTTGCCGAAGGAAGCCGTGTTCGTCGCCACCTGCCTGGCGGCCGCGCTGGGCACGGCCATCATGGCGCTGTACGCCAACTACCCGATCGCCATGGCGCCCGGCATGGGACTCAACGCCTATTTCGCCTACGCCGTCGTGCTGGGCATGGGGATCGCCTGGCCGGTGGCGCTGGGCGCCGTCTTCATTTCCGGCTGCCTGTTCCTGATTGTCAGCCTGCTCGGCCTGCGCGAAGCCATCGTCAACGGCATCCCGCGCTCGCTGCGCATCGCCATCACCGTCGGCCTCGGCCTGTTCCTCGGCCTGATCGCCCTGAAAAGCGCCGGCATCGTCATGGCCAACCCGAACACCATGGTGACCGTGGGCGACCTGCACAAGCCGCCGGCCCTGATGGCCGTCGCCGGCTTCCTGCTGATCGTCACGCTGGACCGCCTGAAAGTGAAAGGCGCCATCCTGCTCGGCATCATCGCGGTCACGGTGCTGAGCTTCTTCTTCGGCGGGAATGTGTTCCATGGCGTGTTTTCGGCGCCGCCCTCGATCAACGCCACCTTCCTCAAGCTCGATATCGGCGGTGCGTTGGGCGTGGGCGTGTTGAACGTGGTGCTGGTGTTCTTCCTGGTCGAATTGTTCGACGCCACCGGCACCCTGATGGGCGTGGCGAGCCGCGCGGGCCTGCTGGTGAGCGGCAAGATGGAACGCTTGAACAAGGCCCTGCTGGCGGACAGCACCGCCATCGTGGCCGGCGCCGTCCTCGGCACCTCGAGCACCACGGCCTACCTGGAAAGCGCTTCCGGGGTCCAGGCCGGCGGCCGCACCGGCTTGACGGCCCTGGTGGTGGCCGTGCTGTTCCTGGCCGCCCTGTTCATCGCTCCGCTGGCCGGTGTGGTGCCGGCCTACGCGACGGCGCCGGCGCTGCTGTTCGTGGCCTGCCTGATGCTGCGCGACCTCGGCGATATCGAATGGGGCGAGACCACGGAATGCATCCCGGCCGCCATCACCGCCCTGCTGATCCCGTTCACCTACTCGATCGCGCACGGCATCGCATTCGGCTTCATCACCTACGCCGCCCTCAAGCTGCTGACGGGCCGCTTCCGCGAAGTGAAGCCCATCGTGTGGATCATTGCCCTCGTCTTCGCGTTCAAATACGCCTACATCGGCGCCTGAACCCGGATTTTCAGCACGCCGATCAGGTTACACAGCCGCATCCGCGCCAGCACGAGGGCATCTTCGCCCTCGGCTGCCACGTCCAGGTCCAGGTTCATGCCGTGCACGCCGGGCGCCATGCGCATCGCATGGAGCTGGACGCCGCCGCGGCGCAGGGTCGCCAGCACCGCCTCGGCCGCATCCATGGCGGAACGGCGGTCAAGGCGCAGGCGGAAAGTTCTCTGTTGGGTATCCATGCAGGGATTATCCGGCTGTCGCGCCGGAATAGGCATCCAAAGTTTGCCGTGATTTTTATGTAGAATAGAAGAATCTTCTTCATTTCACGCAAAACATGGAACACATTGACGAAACGGACCGCAAAATCCTGCGCGAGCTGCGCCGGAATGGCCGCCTGAGCAATACCAAACTGGCGGAAAATGTCGGTCTGTCAACCACTCCCTGCTGGAACCGCGTTAAGGCAATGGAAGAGCGCGGCGTCATTGAAGGGTATACTGCGCTGCACAACCAGCAAGCGCTTGGCATGCCGCACACCGACATCAACGAAGTCACTCTGGACCGGCACGATGACGACATGCTGCACAAGTTCGGCCTGGCGCTGGCCGACCTTCCGGAGGTAATGGAAGCCTACCTGCTGACCGGCGAGTACGACTACCTGATCAAGGTGGCCGTGGCCGGCACGGCGGGGTATGAAGAATTCCTGCGCCGGAAACTGTATAAACTGCCCGGCATCCGGCACAGCCGCTCCACTTTCGTGCTGCGCTGCCTGAAACGGGCGCATTCTGTAGAGCCCTGATAGAATTCAGTTATGAAATACTTGACCACCCTGATCCTGGCCTCGAGCCTGGCCGCGGGCAATGCCCTGGCGGACGACGAAGACATTGAACACTCCGGCAACATGATGATTTCCGCCGAAATCGGCGCGATCACCACCAGCGGCAATACCTCGGGTACTTCCGTCACCGGCAAATTCGAGATCCTGCAAGACCTTCCTCTGTGGAGCAACGAGTACACCGGCAACGGCTACTTCAAGGAAGACCGCACCACGGTCAACGGCCAGCAGACTTCCCAACGATCGGCAGAACGCTACCAGTTCGGCGCCAAGGCCGGTTACAAGCTGCTGGAAGAGAATTCCACGCTGTTCGCCCTGGCCTCTTTCGCTGAAGACCGCTTCGGCGCCTACAAGCGCAGCGCCAGTGTCGGCGTCGGCCACGGCTTCCGCTGGTACCAGTCCGACACCAAGACGCTCGACATGGAATTCGGCCCCGGCTATTTCAACGGCACCCGCGCCAACGGCGAGCAGGAACAGGGCGTCATCGTGCGCGGCCGCGCCGCCTTCCGCTGGAAGCTCAGCGACAACGCCGCGTTCGCGCAGATGCTGACCGTGGAGCGCGGCTCGTGGAACATGCATTCGACGTCGGAGACTTCGCTCAGCACCCGCATCAATGGCTCGATGCAGATGAAGGCCGCCTTCAGCGCGCGCAACGATACCAGCGTCCCGGCTGACAAGCAGAACACCGATACCCAGACTTCGGTGACCCTGGTCTACTCCTTCTAAACCCAGCGCAGCAAAGCCAGCCCGGCCAGCGCCTGCAGCACGGCGCAGTGCCACAGCAGGGCCGTGTTATCCAGCGTGGCACGGCTGGCCGACCGCAGCCTCCCTCTCGCCGCCACATACAGCGCCGCCGGCACCAGCACGGCGACGTGCATGCCCTCGTAGGCCAGCAAGGCCGCCACAGCGGCGCTCCAGGCATTCCAGGTGGGTGCCAGGCCCGCCGCCAGATGCGCGAGCAGGTTCGCTCCCTGCGCCGCCAGCAGGCAGGCGCCGGCGGCCAGTATCGGCCAGCCCGATGCCGCCCGGTGCCCCGCCCACCAGGCCAGGGCCGAACTCGCCGCCAGCAGGGCCGCCTGCAGCCAAGGCCACGGCAATCCGGGCAGGCGTGCGCCTGGCGGCGGGCAGACTTCCAACCGCATCGACAGGTGCAGCAGCGTGAATGCCAGCGAGGCGAAGATCGCCAGGTCGACGACGACCAGGATCCAGGTTGCCCACCACGAATGCGACCGTAGGCCGCGCGCGCCGATTGGCAGCAGCACCCCATGCGCCACTTCCGCACCTGGCGGCGACGCCGGCGGGGCCGCATAGGGCCGATCCAGCCGCCACAGCCACGCCAGCAGTGTCGCGACGGCGACCGCGCCGCACAGCCACGCGGGCACGGCCAGTTGCACCGTCATCAGCAGGAAAAAGCCCGCCGTGCCCAACGCGCACAGGAAAGGCAGCCAGCTGTCGCCGGGCAGCACCAGCAGGTACCGTGGCCGCGCGTCGCGCCAGCCTGTCACCAGGGTTTCGCGCATGCCGGTCACGCTGCCGGGCAGCCAGTGCATGCCGGCCTCCACCTCCTGCGCCATCGTTGGTTGGCGCCACAGCGGCTCCGCCGAGCGCACGTCCGGCTGGCTGCGGGTCGCGTATTCGTCCTGCGGCAGCCATTCGAGCGAGCTGGATCGCCAGGGGTTGCCATGCGCCCGCTGCCCGCGCCGCAGCGTGCGCGCCATGTCGACGGTGAACAGCAGCACGCCAGCCGCCAGCAGGCAGGCACCGGCTGTACTGGCCATGTTCAATCCGCCCCAGCCCATCTCTGAGCCATAGGTGTAGACCCGGCGCGGCATGCCCAGCCAGCCTGCGGCATGCATCGGGAAGAACGCAAGGTTGGTGCCGATGAATACCAGGCCGAACACCCATCGCGCCACGGCTTCCGACATGCGGTGCCCATTGAACAGCGGGATCCAGAAATAGGCGCCGGCAAACATGGGGAATACCAGCCCACCCACCAGCACATAATGCAGGTGAGCCACAACGAAGTACGTGTCATGCGCCTGGATGTCGAACGGTACCGAGGCCACCATCACGCCGGTGAGCCCGCCCAGTACGAATACCAGCAGGAAGCCGATAATGAACAGGGTCGGCGCATTCAATTGCACCCGCCCGCGCCATAGCGTGGCGATCCAGGCGAATACTTGCACGGCGGTCGGGATGGCGATCGCCATGCTGGCGGCCGACACCAGTGTGGTCTCGAGCTGGCCCAGCCCCGCCGTGAACATATGGTGCATCCACAGGGCGAAGCTCAGGGCACCGACAGCCGCCAGCGAAACGATGACGGCGCGACGCGCGACCAGCGGCGTGCCCACCAGCGCCGGCAGCATGGCCGACACCATTCCCGCCGCCGGCAGGAAGATGATGTAGACCTCGGGATGGCCGAAGAACCAGAACAGGTGCTGCCACAACACCGGATCGCCGCCGCGCGCCGCAATGAAGAACGGCCAGTCGTAAGCGCGCTCCAGCTCCAGCAGCGCGGTGCCGGCGATCAGCGGCGGGAAGGCCAGCACCACCATCGCCGCCACCACCAGCATCGACCAGGCATACACCGGCATGCGGGCCAGCGTCATGCCCGGCGCCCGCGTAAACAGGATGCCGATGACCAGTTCGATCGCTCCGGCAATCGCGGAAATCTCGATGAAGCCGATGCCCAGCAGCCAGAAGTCGGCATTCAGCCCCGGCGAGTATTCCTTGCCCGTCAGCGGCGGATACATGAACCAGCCGCCATCGGGCGACAGGCCGAACGCCAGCGTCACGATGAAGCCCACGCCGCCGAACGCGTAGGCCCAGTAGGCATAGGCCGACAGGCGCGGGAACGGCAAGTCGCGCGCACCCAGCATGCCGGGCAGCAGGAAGACGGAAATCGCTTCCACCATCGGGATGGCGAACAGGAACATCATCACCGTGCCGTGCATGGTGAAGAACTGGTTGTAGGTGCCGGCTTGCAGCAGGTCGTTGCCGGGGACGGCCAACTGTAGACGCATGGCCAGGGCCAGCGCGCCCGCGAACAGGAAGAAGCCGAAAGCCGTCGCCAGGTACAGGCGCCCGATGCGGGTGTTGTTGACGGCGGTCAGGGCACGCCAGCCGCCCGGCTTGCGCCACGCGCGTTCGAGCCGTTCGAATTCGCCTTCGGGGCGCGGCAACCGGTTCGGGGTGCTCATTGGAGCGACTCCAGCCAGGCCGCCAGCGCTTGCAGCTCGTCCGGCGCCAGCCGGCTCGGCGGCATGCGCGCGCCGGGCTTGATGGCCTGGGGGTTGGCGATCCAACCCAGCAAGGCGGCGCGGTTGAACGGCAGCGCGCCGGCGGCGATGTGCTGGCGGCTGGCCAAGTGCGTCAGGTCCGGTCCCAGTGTCCCGCCTTCCGCCACACCGCGTACCGTATGGCAGGCGTTGCAGCGCGCGGCGAGGAATACGTCACGCCCCCTCGCCGCCACGCCGGCGCCGCCAGCGGGAGCGGCCTGCCGCGCCAGCCACGTATCGAAGTCCCGCGGCACCAGCGCAACGACGTCGAGCGCCATCGCCGCGTGCTGGGTGCCGCAATACTCGGCACACTGGCCCCGATACCGCCCCGGCACATCGGCGCGCAAGGTCATGCCGTGCAGGCGGCCCGGCACCATGTCGACCTTGCCCGCCAGCGCCGGGACCCAGAACGCATGCTGCACATCCGCCGCCCCCAGCGCAAGGTACACCCGCTCTCCCACCGGCAAGCGCAGCTCATTCGCCAGCACCGCCTCGCGGCCGGAACGGGTATCGCGGTAGCGCACCTCCCACCACCACATATGCCCGGTCACCGTCACCTGGATACGCGTCCCTGAGAACGGCCAGGCCAGTTGCGCGCCCTGCCAGCCGGACCAAGCCATCAACGCCGCCAGCAGCGGCACGGGAAGCAGCAGCCCTCCGCCCAGCACCAGCCAGCGCGACCTGGAACGCCCGCGCTGGCGCACCAGGCCCGCGCACACGAGCGCCGTCACCAGCACAAAGATCACCGCGCCGCCGCCGAACAGCAGCCACGCGAGCCGTTCCAGCAGCGCCGCATCCGGCCCGGCGGGAGACAGGGCCGACTGCAGGACCGATTGCGGCGCAGGCCTCATTCCAGGGTATAGAGGTAAGCCGCCATATGGCGCGCGTCGTCGGGCGAGACGCCCATGTCCGGCATCAGCGTGGCGGGATCCAGGCTGCGCGGCTCGGTGATCCACTGCACCAGGTTGGCCTGGTTGTTCGGCCAGCGGCCCGCGATGTAGCTGCGCGAGGCGAATGCCACCAGCGAAGGCGCGGCTTTGCCCTGCGCCGCTTCGACATCGGGAATCCGGTGGCAGCTGCCGCACTGGAACTGCGCCAGCAGCACCCTGCCCTGGCGCGCATCGCCGCCATTGACCGGCGGCGGAGAAGGCTTATCTGGCTGGCAGGCGCACAGCAGCAGCGGCGACACTGCGAGTGCCGCCCGAGTTTGCCGCCAGCGCATGGTGATTGCTTGCACGAATCGTCCCTGCCTCCCTGCCGACTCTACATATAATTCACGGAACACATCTTCGCCGGTTTCCCGATTGTGCGTCGCCATATTGCTACCGCTGCTGCGAGCCTTGCACTGGCCTTGCTGGGCGGGGCACTTGCCGCCACGCTGGTATTGCAGGCCGGGTGGTACGACGCGTCGGCCGTGCGGCCGCACTTGCAGTTCGTGCATGCGCTGATCGAACGGGGCTTGCAGCAGTCAGTGCGCTTCCATGCGCGCGACATCAGGGAGCCACCGCCTTCCGCCCAGTCGGTAACGCGCGGCGCCGCCGCCTTCCGCCAATTCTGCGAGCAATGCCATGGCGGGCCGGGCGTGGCGATGGGTACGATCGGCATGAGCATGCAACCGGTGCCCGGCCCGCTGGCCGACGCCGCGCGGCGCTGGAAGCCCCGCGAAATGTTCTGGATCACGGCCAACGGCATCAAGATGAGCGGCATGCCCGCCTGGCGCTTCCACCTCGGTGAGCAGGAGATCTGGGACATCGTCGCTTTCCTCGGCACACTGCCCGGCATGTCCCCTGCCGATTATGCGGCCATTCCCAAGGCTAGCAGTGCCGGCCTGGTGGAGGCGGGGCGGCCGTCAGCATCCGCGGCCCCGGACCGGGCGCGGGGCAAGGTCGCCCTGACGCAGTACGCCTGCCAGTCCTGCCACCGCATTCCCGGCGTGACCGGGCCATTGACCTTCGTCGGGCCGCCGCTGGGCGGCCTGGCCCGGCGCAGCTTCATCGCCGGCAAGCTGCCGATGGGGGAGGACAACCTGGTGCGCTGGATCCGCATGCCGCAGCAGGCCAAACCCGGCACCGCCATGCCGCAACTGGGCGTCCCCGAACGGGACGCGCGCGACATGGCCGCCTACCTGCTGCAGGCGACGCGTTAGGATTGCAGGTCCAGCTGCTTCTGTGTCTGGTACAGGCGGGCGTAGATGCCGCCCCTGGCGAGCAGCGCCTCGTGGCTGCCCTCTTCCGCGATGGCGCCCGACGACATGACCACGATGCGGTCCGCATTTTCGATGGTCGACAGGCGGTGCGCGATGACCACGGTGGTGCGGCCTTGCATCAGTTTTTCCAGCGCCGCCTGCACCTGGCGCTCGGATTCGGTATCCAGGGCGCTGGTTGCTTCGTCGAGGATCAGGATCGGCGCATCCTTGTACAGCGCCCGTGCAATGGCGAGGCGCTGGCGCTGGCCGCCCGACAGGCGCAGGCCGTTTTCGCCGACCTCCGTATGGTAGCCCTGCGGCTGGCGCATGATGAAGTCGTGGGCATAGGCCGCGCGCGCTGCCGCTTCGATGCGCCCCATATCCGGCGCCGGGTCGCCGTATGCGATATTGGCCGCCAGCGTATCATTGAACAGCACCACGTCCTGGCTCACCAGCGCGATCTGGCGGCGCAGGTCCGGCAGGCGGTACTCGCGCAAGTCGACGCCATCGAGCAGGATGCGGCCGCTGCCCACGTCGTAAAAGCGCGGCAGCAGGCTGGCCAGCGTGGTCTTGCCGCTGCCCGAGCCGCCCACCAGCGCCACCGTTTCCCCGGCGGCGATGTCGAGCGATACGGAACGCAGCGCCGGCGCCGCCTCCAGGTCGTCCTCGTTGTAGCGGAAGCCCACGTCTTCCAGCACGATGCGGCCCTGGGCGCGTTGCAGGGTGCGGGTCCCGGTATCGGCCTCCGTCGGCGCGTCGATCAGGCCGAACACCGATTCGGCAGCCGCCAGGCCGCGCTGCAGCGGTTCATTGAGCTTGGTCAGGTTCTTGATCGGGCCCTGCATCGACAGCAGGCATGTGATGAACGCCACGAAGGCGCCTGGCGTCAACGCGCCTTCCTGGGCGCGCAGCAAGGCGTAATAGATCACCGACGACAGCGTGGCGCCGACGATCATCATGATCAGGCCCGAATTCATGGCCGCCGTCGAGGCATGCTTGACCGCCAGTTGCCGGTTCAGCTTGACCACCTCGTCAAAGCGCTTCTGTTCGTACTGGTGGCCGCCGAAAATCTTCACCACGCGCTGGCCGCCGATGCTTTCGTCCAGCACGCGGGTCAGCTCGCCCATCGCATGCTGGGCGCTCGAGCTCAGGCGGCGCATGCGACGCGCCGCCACCGCCACCACCAGTGCCACCAGCGGCGTCAGCACGAGGCAGAACAGCGCCAGCTTCCAGTCGATCAGGAACAGCGAGCCGAGGAAACCCACCACACCCACCGTGTCGCGCACGGCGATGGTGAACACGCTCAGGCCCGCCTGCGTCACCTGGGTGGCGTCGAAGGCGATGCGCGACAGCGTGGTGCCGGTCGAGGACTGGTCGAAATAGCGGTTCGGCAGGCGCAGCACGCGCGCGAACATCTTTTCCCGCACATTGGCCTGCACGCGCTGCGTCAGCCACGCGGAACCGTAATCGCCGGCGAAGGTGCTGACCATGCGCAGTACCGCCAGCCCCATGATCAGGGCGGGAATCGACCACAGCATGGCCGATTTCGCATCCAGCGGCAGCAGCTGGTCGAGCCAGCCGCGCACCGCGCCCAGCATGCCGGTCGCCTGTTGCGCGCCGCCCAGGGCCGCCGGGCTCACCGCATCCACCACGTTCTGCAGCTGGCGGATCAGCAGCACATCGGTCAGCGACGCCACGCCCACGCCGAGCAAGGTCGCCAGGGCGACCCATTTATAGGGGAGGAATTCTTTCAGCAGGCGGACGTAGAGTTGGCGGCTTTGCACTATGGTGACGGGAATAATTGGCAACCCCGAATTGTACCAAAGCAGGATTCCGCGAACCGTGGCAGAATGGCCTCCCCTTTAATGTTAAGGAATTCACCACATGCGCAACGACACCCGATTCCAGGCGCTGCACCAGGAAGGCATCCTGATGCTGGCCAATTGCTGGGATGGCGGCACGGCCCGTATCGCGGCCCTCGCCGGCGCCAAGGCGCTCGCCACCAGCAGCGCCGCCGTGGCCTGGGGCCATGGCTATGGCGACGGTTCGCAGCTGCCGACCGCCCTGCTGCTCGAAACCGTGCGCGATATCGTGCGCGCCAGTGGCCTGCCGCTGACCGCCGATATCGAGGATGGCTACTCCGACGACCCGGAACAGGTCGGGCGCTTCGTGGCCCAGCTGGTGCAGGCCGGCGTGGTGGGCATCAATATCGAGGATGGCCGCGCGGAACCTGAGCTGCTGGCGCGCAAGATCCGCGCCGCCCGTGCCGCGGCCGATGCCGCCGGCGTCCAGCTCTACATCAACGCCCGTTGCGACGTCTACCTGAAAGGGCTGGCAGAGCCGGGCGAACGCGTGGCCGAGACGCTGCGCCGTGCCGCCTTGTACCGCGAGGCCGGCGCCAGCGGCCTGTTCGCGGCGGGTGTGACCGACGAGCGGGAAATCGCCGACCTGGTGCAGGGTTGCGGAATGCCGCTGAACGTGCTCGCGCGTCCGAACCTGGCGCCGCCGGCGCGCCTCGCCGCGCTGGGCGTGCGGCGCCTGAGTGCCGGCTCGGCGCCGGCCGAAGCCATGTTCGGCCGCCTGCGCACCTATATGGAACGTTTCCACCAGACCGGTGCCATCGACGACGAGCAGACCTTCCACTACGGCCCGCTCAACGAACTGATGTCTACTGCACGATAGTGGCCGGTTCGCTCCAGTAGAAATACAGGTCCTTCGTGCGCCCCGGCTGCACCTGCAGCTCGCGGCGCTGGACCTGGCCGTCGGCCGCCGTTGCCGTGACCCGGTAGCGGCCCGGTTCGAGGTTGACGAACATCAGCGGCCCCGCATCGCGCGCGTTCACGCTGACATTGCCCTTGGCGTCCGAAATTTCGACCTGCACGTCCGAACGGTATTCGCCGGTGCCGCGGGTGGCAAAGGTCATGCGCACATTATAGTCCGGCTTGCTGGCCAGCAATTGGCCGCGCTCTTCCATGCCTACGCCGCCGGTCACGAATTGCGGTTCCCCGGCGGCCATGGCCGCGCCGAGGACGCTGCAAGCCAGGGTGCAGGCCATCGTTATGTTGCGAATAAGCATGATGGACTCCTTTCCTTTTTCAGGCTTTCCCCCAGTATTGCCCTCCCGCGGCCGGCGCGGTATCGGCGTTTTCAGCGCATCCGTGTCGGGGAAAGCCTACAACCCTATTTCCTAGCGACACGAAATGTTAGACTCTTGGGTTTTGCAAGCCACAGATTGCAAGATTGCCAAAACAACCATATAAAGCAAGGGCACCAGGGGTAAACATGTTGAATCACAGGGCGAATTTGCGCCCGACTTTGCTGGCGGCTGCCGTCGCCGGCGTTATTTGCGCGCCGGCCATGGCGCAAAGCCAGCCCGACAACCAGCTGCCGGAAGTCCTCGTGACGGCGCAGCGCATTGCAGCGCCGGAATCGCGCACGCCGGTCGCCATGTCCGTGCTGGGTGCCGAACAGCTCGACAAACTTGGCATCGACAACGCCGCCGCCATCGGCGCGCGCCTGCCCAACGTCCACCTCGATGGCGCGGCGGACGGCTTGCGCATCACCATCCGCGGCGTGTCCAATTCGGACGCCACCGAGAAAGGCGACCCGTCCGCCGCCTTCATGCAGGACGGCATCTATATCGCGCGGCCGCAGGCGCAAACCTTCGGCTTCCTCGACGTCGACCGCATCGAAGTGCTGCGCGGCCCGCAAGGCACCCTGTACGGGCGCAACACGACGGCCGGCGTGGTCAACGTGATCAGCAACGCACCGGTGCAGCGGCTGGAAGGCGCCGCCAGCCTGGCGCTGGGCAATTATTCCTCGCGCATCGCGACCGGCATGCTCAACGTCCCCGTCAACGACATGCTGGCGCTGCGCGCCGCTGTCGCCGTGCACCGGCATGACCCCTACCTGCGCAACGGCCAGGGCACCGGTTACGCGCTGGGCCAGGACCGCGACGACCGCTCCGCGCGGCTGTCGGCAAAGCTGGCCCTGGGCCGCGCCGGCGCGCTGCTGCTGCGTTATGAGCACGCTACGCAGAACGGCAACATCGACAACATCGTCGCCGACACCAACTTCTTCAAGGGGATCGAAACGGGCAAGCCCGCCTGGTATGGCGCCAGCACCGACGAGCGCCTGACCAACCGCTTCGTCCCCTTCAACACCAGGCTCGAACAGGGCTACAACCACAAGTCGCTGGACAGCTTCGGCGCCGAACTGTCGTGGGACCTGGGGCCGGCCACGCTGGATTACCTGGGCTCCCACCGCGAAGTGGAAAACGACTTCCTGGCCAATTTCTATTACCGGGTGCAGCCCAAGCTGGCGATCGGCGTGCATGAGAACTTCCGCGGCGAGCAGCGCCAGGATTCCCACGAGCTGCGCCTGTCCAGCAACGGCAGCGGCCCGCTGAAGGCCCAGGGCGGCCTGTATTACTTCCGCGAAGAGTCGCACCAGCTGTACGTGTTCCGCGACCTGCAGCTGCTCAAGCTGCCGCCTTACTACGTGTTCCCCCATGGCCCGACCGTCGCCCGCAGCAAGGCCGCCTTCGGGCAGCTGACCTACAGCGTGACGCCCGCCTTGCGCGCCACGGCGGGCGCGCGCTACACCGATGACGACAAGTCGCGCGTCGGTTCCACCAATTTCCAGCAGAAGCCGGAATTCAACGCCGCCACCGACTTCAAGCTGCTCAACGATGCCACGCTGAACACGCACAAGACCACCTGGAAGCTGGGCGCCGAATACGACGTCGCGCCGGGCGCCATGGCCTACGCCAGCGTGGCCACCGGCTACAAGTCGGGCGGCTTCAATGACGGCTGCCTGGCCGGTTCGACCGCGCTGGGCATTCCTTGCCCGGCCGCCGTCGCCGTGCCGGCGGGGACCCTGTTCTACCAACCCGAAACGCTGAAGTCGTGGGAAGCCGGCCTGAAAGCGCGCTTCTGGGACAAGCGCGCGAGCCTGAACCTGGCCGCCTTCAATTACGACTACACCAACCTGCAATTGTCCGGCGTGGCCATCGTGGCGGGCGCGCCGCGCTTCGTCACGCAGAATGCCGGCGCGGCCAGCGTCAAGGGCCTGGAGCTCGACGGCCAGGTGCGCGCCGGCGCCAACGACAGTTTCAGCTACGGCCTGACGCTGCTGGATGCGCATTACGTGAGCTACCGGCCGAACGGCGTCGTGTCGTGGGCCGGCGAACCGCTGGACCGCGCGCCGCGCACCGTCGCCAGCCTGGGTTGGGACCATGGCTTCCGCCTGCCGGGCGCCCTGCTGTTGGCCGGCATCAATGCGCGCCGCAGCGCGGCCTATAACATCAGCGTTTCCAGCCAGCTGCTGCAGTACCGCATCCCGGCGCGCACCGCCAGCGATTTCACGCTGTCCTACCGTCCCGACGCCGCCAGCTGGAGCCTGATGGCGCGTGTGAAGAACCTGGAGAACAAGGTACAGCCGATCACGATCGACAGTTTCGGCATGTCGGTGCCGAGCGATCCACGGACTGTCGATATCCGTTTCGACTACCACTTCTGAAGAGGAGGCGTATGAAGCCGTTGTTGAACCACCTGCCCCGCATCACCCTGGTCCTGCTGGCGGCGTTCCTGGCCGTCCTTGCCGCCCGCAGCTGGAACGAAACGACGACCCTGCTCGTGGTCAGTTCGATCCTGATGTTCGCCTGTTGCCTGGCCAGCGCAACCCACCTGCTGGGGCCGCGCCCCGCCATGCGTTTCATGCTGATCGGCGTGGTCCTGGGCTGGGTGGCGGAAGAACTGGGGGCGACCCGCGGCTGGTTCTTCGGTTCCTACGACTACACGGACGTGCTGGGCCCGCGCATCGGTGCCGTGCCCTTCATCATCCCGCTGATGTGGTTCGCGCTGTGCTACGTGGCCTACGTGATCGCCAACCTGATCGTGTGGCAGGCCCCCACCGATGGCGCGCCGCCCCTCAAGCAATCGCTGGTAATGTCCTTCCTGGCGGCGATGATCGTCACCGCCTACGACCTGGGCGCCGACCCCTACATGGTCTTCACGCTCAAGGCCTGGATCATGACCAAGACCGACGGCGGGTGGTTCGGCGAAACGCTGCAGGGCTTCGTTGGCTGGATGACCGTTTCGTTTATCATCATCTACGGCTTCCGCGCAACGCTGCGCCGCAAGCCGCCGGTCGCCAGCAGCGCCGTGACGCCGGTGCATGCGCTGGTGCCGCTGTTCATTTACGGCGGCAGCATGGCGTTCCAGGCGGTGGAAGGCAGCCCGATTGAAACCCGCGCCATCGCCCTGTTCGCGATGGGCATCCCGCTCCTGACGGCGCTGTGCGGCTGGACGCGCTGGAAGGAAGCCGCATGAACGCCGCCATCCCTGCCGCCGCGGCGCCCACCCTGCGCGCCGATCCACTGGCGGACGACACCGTTTCCGCCATCCTGGCCGGCCACGACGGCAGCCAGTGGGAAGCCATCGCCATCGTCAACCGCCTGCTGGCCCAATGGCAGACCAATGCCATCGTGTCCGCCTGGCGAGCGCCGGAAGGGACGCCCGCGCAGATTGCCGCCGCGCTGGAAGCCTACCTGGCCGCCGGCAGCAGGCTCCCCGCGTGGGCCGACGCCAGCCGGATCGCCCGCGCCGAAGAACTGTTCTTCGACATGAGCATGCTGTCCTGCAGCCTGCTGTTCTGCGCCAGCCTGCCCGAGTGCTACGTGGTGCCCGACCTGGCCGGCGTGCTGCACGTTGCCGGCCAGCTGGAAGCGCATTGCGATTACCGCGTGCGTTCGACGGCGGCCATGATCTTCCCGGTGATGATGCGCGGCGGCCTGGCCGACCCGGAAGGTGGCGGCATCGCGCAGATCCTCAAGGTACGCCTGATCCATGCCACGATCCGCCACCTGATCCTGCGCGGCAATCCTGCCGATGCCGTGGCGGCCGGCTGCCTGCCGGTGGCGCCGCTGGACGGCCCATGCCGCAACGTTTACGACACCCTGTTCAACAATGGCTGGAACGTGGCCGCCCACGGCCTGCCCTGCAACCAGGAGGAACTGGCCTATACCCTGCTCACCTTCCACTACATCTTCCTGCGCGGCCTGCGCCAACTGGGCCTCGGCCTGGCGCAGCAGGACGAAGAAGCCTACCTGCACACCTGGAACGTGGTCGGCCACGTACTGGGCATCGAGGAAGGCCAGATGTCGCACGGCATGGCGCAGGCCGAAGCCAGTTTCAACGCCATCCAGGCCCGCGCGCGCCTGTCGCCCTACCTGCCGGACCCGCGCCCTGCCCTGGGAGCGGCGCTCATGAAAGCCATGCAGGACGAAATCCCGCTGCGCATCCTGAAGCCGTTCCCGGTCCTGCTCACGCGCTACCTGTGCGGCGACGCTGCCCGCGTCGACCTGGCGCTGGACCAGCGCGTCAACCTGCTGTCGCGCATCCTGTTCGCCGCAGGCATGGGCCTGGCGCGCGCCATCGACGCGCTGGTGCGCCTGGCCTTGCCCGGTTTCTCAATCTGCCGCATGATCACACGCATCTTCGGCTACCAGATCACTGTCAAATTCCTGATGGACCAGACCCGCCCACTGAAACTCCCGCCCACCCTGTTGAACCAGGTCGACGCCACCGTGCGCGGCTGGGGCGACGATCCCAAGGCGCCGCGCTGGCTGAACACCCTGGAAGCGCGCCTGGCCGGCCGCCGCGCAGGCAAGGCCGCAGGGAGCCGCCAGCCATGCTGAAACATCCGCTGCGGGCCTGGCTGGCCACCCTGGTATCGGCGCTGCTCCTGCTGCTTGCCGCCGGCATGGCGCCGGCGCATGCGGCCGGCGGCGCATCGCTCGTGCTGGACGAAGCGTCGGGCACGCACGACGCCTGGCCTGCCGTGAGCATCCTGAAAGACCCCGGCGGGGCGCTGACGGCCGCCCAGGCGCTGGCCGCTGCCGACCGCTTCCGCAAGCCGGAATCTGCCTATGCCACGCTGGGCGTCAACAAGGGCATCGTGGTCTGGGTCCGCATTCCCGTCACGGTGCCGGCCGAAGGCAATGGCGAATGGACCATCCATATCGACTATTCGCAGATCAACCGCGTCGACGTGTTTGCGGCCACCGATGGCGCGCTGCACAGCCACACCGTCACCGGCAACCTGCAGCCCGTCGTGGCGCCAGCAGGCGGCGGCCGCACCCCGGCCGCGTCGCTGCGCCTGAAGCCGGGAATGGACCACGTGGTGCTGCTGCGAGTGGAGAATATCGGTTCGACCATCCTGCCGATCCACTTCTCCAAGGCGTCGGTCTACCACGCCTCCGCGCTGGCCGAGCAAATGCTGCAGGGCATGCTCATGGGCCTCAGCCTCTGCCTGCTGCTGTACAGCCTGGCCCAATGGGTCAACCTGCGCGAGCCGCTGTTCGGCAAGTACGCCCTGCTGATCGCCGGCACCACCCTGTTTTCGGTCGAATTCTTCGGCCTGGGCAGCCAATACCTGTGGCGCGACAATGTCTGGATGACGCTGCACGCCGGCGGCCTGTTCGCACTCATGGCTTCCTGCGGCGGCTACCTGTTCGTGGAGCAGGCGCTGGCCCGGCCCGGCGTGGACCACGTCTTCTCGCGCCTGATGAAGACCGGCGCCGCGCTGGCCGCCCTGTTCGCGCTGGCCTACTGCTTCGACCTGTTCAGCGTCGAGGTGCTGGTGATCGTGGTCAGCACCCTCGGCCTGATGCCGATGCTGCTTGGCCTGCCGGGCGCCTTCATGCGCGCCCGCCGCGGCGACACCGTGGGGGTGTATTTCCTGGTCGGCTGGGCCGTCAGCTTCCTGTCGTCGGTGGTGGTCAGCCAGGTCATCAGCGGCAAGATGGCGGCCAATTTCTGGACCATGCATGCCCTGCAGTTCGGTAATGCCTTCGACATGGTGGTGTTCATGCGCATCCTCGGCCTGCGCACCAAGGCCATGCAGAATGCCATGCTGCGTGCCGAAGCGGCGACCCGCCTGAAATCGGACTTCCTGGCCAATATGAGCCACGAAATCCGCACGCCGATGAATGCCATCATCGGCATGAGCCGCCTGGCGCTGATGGCCGACCCGAGCCCGCGCCAGCGCAACTACCTGTCCAAGATCCTGGGCGCAGGCGAGCACCTGCTTGGGATCATCAACGACATCCTGGACTTCTCGAAGATCGAAGCCGGCAAATTGGCGCTGGAAAAAGTCCCGTTCAGCCTCGATGAAATGCTGGACCACCTGTCCACCCTGACGGCGGTGAAGACCGATGCGAAGAAGGTCGAACTGGTGTTCCGCGTCGAGCGCGGCGTGCCGCCCAAGCTGGTTGGTGATCCGCTGCGCCTGGGCCAGGTGCTGATCAACCTGACCAATAACGCGGTCAAGTTCACCGACAGCGGCGAAATCGTGGTGGCCGTCAAGGCGCTGGAACAGGCCGGCGGCCAGGCCGTGCTCGAATTCAGCGTCAGCGACACCGGCATCGGCATGGACGAAGACCAGCTGTCGCGCCTGTTCCAGTCCTTCAGCCAGGCCGACAGCTCGATCACCCGCAAATACGGCGGCACCGGGCTGGGCCTGAGCATTTCGCGCCAGCTGGTGGAACTGATGGGCGGCACCATCAAGGTCACCAGCACGCCCGGCGTCGGCAGCCGCTTCAGCTTCACCGTGAAGCTGGGCGTCGGCGACGCCTCGGCGGAACCGGTGGTATCCCCGGCGGCCGCACTGCAGCAGGCGCGCGTGCTGGTGGTCGACGATAGCGCTACGGCACGCGAAGCCCTGGTCGAAATGCTGGCTTCTTTCGGCGTGGCCGCCAATGCTGCCAACTCCGGCGAACAGTCGCTCAACATGCTGGTGCGCGCCGTGGAAGCCGGCACGCCCTACCAGGTGGTCCTGATGGATTACATGATGCCGGGCTGGGATGGGGTCGAAACCATCCACCGCATCCACGCCGATCCCCGCTTCGCCGCGCCGCCATCGATCCTGATGGTCAGCGCCTGCACCCGCGAGACCGTGCTGCAGCAGGAAGGCGAGCTGCCATTGCAGGGCTTCCTGACCAAGCCGGTCGGCCCGGCCCTGCTGTACCACAGCCTGCTGCAGGTGCTGCGCCCTGAACTGGCGCAGGCAGCGCCAGGCGGCCGCGAACAGCGCGGCGTGCCGGCACAGGAAATGGCCCGCCTGCGCGGCGCCCGCGTGCTGCTGGTGGAAGACAATGCCAACAACCGCGAAGTGGCAATGGACTTCCTCGATTCGGCCGGGGTGCTGGTCGACGTGGCCGTGCACGGCGGCGTGGCGGTGCAGATGGTGCAGCAAGGCGACTACGACCTGGTGCTGATGGACGTGCAGATGCATGAAGTCGACGGCCTGACCGCCACGCGCCAGATCCGCGCCATCGAAGCCCTACGCACCCTGCCGATCCTCGCCATGACGGCCCACGCCATGCCGGAAGACGAGGCCCGCAGCCTGGAAGCGGGCATGAACGGCCATATCACCAAGCCGATCGACCCCGACGTGCTGTTCCGCGCCATGCTGCAATGGATCGATCCGGCCCGCCTGGTCGGCCGCGCCATGCCGGCGGCACCGGCCGCCCAGCCCGTGACCAGCGCCGCGGCGGCCGTGGCCTACCCGCCGCTGGCAGGCGTCGACTGGCAATACGCCCTGGCGCGCGCCGACCACAATCCGGCCATCCTGGCCAAGCGCATGCGCAGCTTCTGCAATGAGTATGGCAGCGGGCCGGCGGAACTGGCGGCGGCGCTGGCCGGCGGCGGCTGGGCGGATGTGGAGCGCCTGGCGCACAACCTCAAGTCCAGCGCCACCTATCTCGGCGCGGCCAGCCTGGCCCAGCTCTCCGACATCGTCGAAGCCGGCGTGCGCGATGGGCGCCCCGAGCGTGCGCTGAAGGAAGCGGAAGCCATGCGCCAATCGCTGGAAATCATCCTGGCCGGCTTCGCCAACGCCTTGCAGCCGCCTACCGGAACGGCCGACAGCCAGCCGGCCGACTTTGGCCGCCTGCTGCGCGAGCTCGACGCCTACCTGCGCGCCGACGACGCCCGTTCGGAAGACCTGCTGACCGAACTGGCCGCCCTGCTGGCCGGTTCGCCGCATGCCGCCGCGCTGGCGCGCATCCAGCGCGCCGTGGACGAAATCGAATATCATGATGCGCTGAAACCGCTCGCCGATCTCGCCCGGGCCTTGGACGTCGACATGGAAGCCAGCCTATGAACCAGGAAACGCAGAAAGTCCTGATCGCGGATGACGACGGCATCAACCGCCAGGTCCTCGCGACCCTGCTGAAGCCGGAATACGTGGTGCTGCTGGCGAAATCCGGCGAGCAGACCATCGAGCGCGCCCAGCGCCATTTGCCGGACCTGGTCATGCTCGACGTGATGCTGCCGGACATGGACGGCTACGAAGTGCTGCGCCGCCTGCGCGCCGATCCCGCCACCGCCCACATCGAGGTGATCTTCATTACCGGCATGGGCCGCCCCGAGGACGAAGCCAAAGGCCTCATGCTGGGCGCGGCCGACTACATCACCAAACCCTTCAACTCCACGGTCGTGATGGCGCGCGTGGCCACCCACCTGCAAATGGTGCGCCAGCGCCGCATGCTGGAACACCTGGCGCACATGGACGGCCTGACCGAGCTGGCCAACCGCCGCCGCTTCGACGAGATCTACGCCAATGAATGGCAGCGCGCCGCGCGCCACACCCATCCCCTGTCGGTGGCGCTGCTGGACATCGACTGCTTCAAGCAGTACAACGACCACTATGGCCACCCGGCCGGCGACCGGGCCTTGCGTGCCGTGGCCCGTGCGGCCCGCAACGCCATGCGCCGCCCCTGCGACGTGGCGGCCCGCTACGGCGGCGAGGAGATCGTGATGCTGATGCCGGAGACGGACGCGGCGCAAGGCTTGTACGTCGCTGAAAGCATCCGCGAGGCGGTTGCGCAACTGCTGATCCCGCATGAAAAATCATACGCTTCGCCGGTGCTGACCGTCAGCATAGGCGGCGCCACCCTGCCGCTGGACGTGCAAGAATCGGCACCGGCGCTGTTCGATGCCGCCGACGCCGCGCTGTACCGCGCCAAGCAGGCCGGCCGCAACCGGGTGAACTGGAGGATGTGATGGACAAACGCTTGCTGATCGAGGGCCTGGTGCAAGGCGTCGGCTACCGCTACGCCTTCGCGGAACGGGCGACCGCGCTGGGCCTGGCCGGCTGGGTCCGCAACCGCCTGAGCGGTGCGGTGGAAGCCAGCGTGCATGGGCCCGCCGATGCGATCGGCGAGATGATCGCCTGGGCCCAGCGGGGCCCGAGTGCCGCCCACGTCAGCAGCGTGCAGGTGTCCGCCGACCAGGAGCCCGCGCCGCAGGACGGCGGGTTCGAAATCCGCCCCACGGCGTGACCGCCCCGCACCTCACGCAGCCAGGATCCTCAGCAGCAGCCAGACCGGCAGGACGACATAGAGCATGACGTGGCCGAGCCGCTCCAGTCCGAAGCGGATGCCGGCCGCCTCGCGCGGACGCAGCACAATCGCCAGCAGCGAGCCCGATTCGATCCCCGCCCGTAGCACGGTGGCGCCCAGCACCACGCCGATGGTCCACGCGGCCCACCAGAGGGCGAAGGCACTGAGGTAGGCCAGCGCGCCATAACTGTAGTATTCACCGAGGGCGCTGCCGTAGGCGATGTGCTGGTGCAGGTGGAAGGCCGGCATCGCCAGGCCCAGCGGCAGCAGCACGAATTTCACGAGCGGATGATCGAGCCGGCCACCGCTGGCGCGTCCCGCCAGCGCAGCCAGCGACTGCAGCCATCCAGCGGCCGCCGGCCGGCCCGTTCCAGCCGCCCCCGGCACGGGTTGTCCCGGCGCCTCGAGCGCCGCCCCTGGGCCCGCCGCGAGCGCCGCGGCAAACGCCGCAGGGTCCGCCATGGCGAGTCCGTACCTCCACGGCGTGCCGGACGCAAGGCGAAGCGCGAGCCCACGCCCCGGCGCCGGCACCCGCCACACCTCGACCGCCCCGATGTCGGCCAGCGCCAATTCCATCCTTTGCGCGCCCCGCGCCAGCACCAGTTTGCCGTCGCCGAGCGAGGCGCGCGCGGAAAACGCCATCATCACGCACCAGGCGACGGCCTCGGGCGCCAGGAATACCAGCCCGAACCAACGCAACTGCGCCAGCGTGTTGGCGCGCAAGCCTTCATTCATCAGCAAGGCGAGGCACATGCCCAGCAATCCCACGCGCGCCAGCGCGCGCAAGCTCCCGGCAGCAAGACGCGCCAGCGACGGCAACACCGCCACGCGCACAGGGAACACCAGCGGTCGGCTAACATGGGCCGCCAGATCGCCAACGCCCGCTGGCCGGCGCCGTGCAAGCGCCAAAGTCCCGAGCAGCACCAGCAGCACGCAAGCCGCCGCCCCAACCCAGTCGCCCCACCGCACCATCAGTGTCGGCGCGGGTGTCCGCACGGGAAGGTCCGCGATCACCAGAGACGGCTCGCCCACCGGTGTACCCGCCAGCACGTCCCCGGCGGCATCGATGGCGGCGCTATAACCATTGGTCGTGACGCGGAACTGCGGCAGGCGTGTCTCAATGCTGCGGAAGGCGGCGGCAGCCAGGTGCAGCCGCGCCCCCGGCCCGTCCCCACTGAACCACGAGTCGTTCGACATGGTGAGGATGACCTGGGCGCCCAGCCTTGCCCCGGCAATGGCCAGCGCCGGGTCCACGTCATCACGGCAAATCAGCGGCAGCACCGGAATCTCGCGCCCATCCGCCAGCCGCAGCGGCAACACCCGCGCGCCATTGCCGGGCACCCACTGGCCCGCCCACGGCAGCCAGCGCCGCACGGCCGGCGCGTCCAGCCATGCCGGCAGGTATTCCGTGAAGAGGAACAGCCGCGTCTTATGGTAGTAGCCGTCCAGGCCCGCACCGGGCCGCACGAAGGCTGCCGCGTTGTACTCGCCGGTACCATCGCGGTCGTAGGTGCCAAAAACCAGCGGCACGCCGGCAGCGTTCACGTAGTCGAGGATTTCGCGGTCGAAGGCCGCCCCCGCCTCGCTCTTCGGCTTGCCGAACGTGGTGGGATAGACGGTTTCGGACCACAGCAGCGCTTCGGCACGCTGGCGCGTCACGGCGTCGTAGCTCATGGCGAAGTGCCGGTCCAGCACCAGGCGCACGACGGCATACGCGCCCTGCTCCCGCCGCAGCTTGTCGTAGTCGGTGAAATTGGCCTGCACCAGCCCCATCCGAAGCGGTTTGCCCGCCGGCGCCGGGGTGCCCGACAATGCCGCGGCGCCATAAGCGGCCAACAACGCCGGGACCAGCGCCGCCAGCCCCAATGGCAGCGCACAGGCCCGCCATCCGCTGCCGCGCCGCGTCACGGCGGCAGCCACGCCTTCGTTGGCCAGCAACAGCAAGAGCGTCAGGCCGGCCGTGCCACCAAGGTCCGCCGCCTGCCGCAGCAGGCGCGCGGGATAAAGTCCATAGCCCAGCGTGTCGCCCAGCACGCGCGGCAGCAGCCATTCCGCCGCGAGCCAGGCCGCGGCGGCGGCCACGGCACGCAGCCCCGTGCCGTACCAGCGCCCGGCTAGCTGGCGCACCAGCGCGTAGGCAAGGAACTGCGGCTGGAACAGCGGCGCCGCCAGCAACAGCAGGGCTAAGCCGGCTGCCTCGCCCAGTTGCGTGTAGCGGCCAAGCGCCGCGCCGAACCAGGCGAAACCGGCCGCCGTGTAAGCCACCGACATGGCCCACCCGCACAGCAAGGCGACGCCGGCCGACCTGCGCGTTTCAAGCGCCAGCAGCCATGGCACCAGCAGGACAAAACCCAACATCCAGCCCAGGCCTCCGCGCGCGTACAGGGCCGTCATGAGGGCGCTCGCAAACACAAAGGCAAGTAGTTTCATCGTCCGGAGGTCTCAAGCGGAGGTGGAATCACGATGCGCCGCGGCGGCAGGCCGGGCGGCGCCAGTTCGGGCGGCACCACGCGGTCGCGCGGCATTTCGAGCGGGCGATGGGCCGCGTCGTACAACTGGAAGCCGGGTGCAAACATCAGGATCGGTTCGATGGGCTGGCCATCGTCCGTGAACTGGTGGTGCCGCACATAACCTGGCGGCAGCTGGAAGTCCCTGGGCACCGCCAGGCCTACCAGGGGCGGGTTGGTGCCGGGCGGGTTGAATGCACCCAGGCCGGTATGCACGCCCTGCTCGTGCAGGCGTTTGATCACTTCGTTCATGGTCGGCTTCTCGCCGCGCATGACGTAGCTGCGCAAATCGCGCGTCGGGTCGGCGTCGCCCTCGGGTGCAGTCTGTGGCGTGGGGCGCGCTTCGTGGCGGGACGCAGCCGGCGCGGCCGGCGCGCTGGGCGCCGCCAGGACGGCCGGCGCCGTTCGTCCGCCAGCCGGAACTCCGCCTGCGGCACTGTCATCGGCCCGCACGAAGTACCACAGGAAAAACGCAAAGCTGGCCGCGCCGACGGCCAGCAGCAGCGCCGCCACCAGGTAACCCGGTCTTGGCCGCCAATGGTTCACGGCGTCGGCGAATTGAAGACCGAGACCGCCCAGCCCATGCGCTCATGCCCCAACTGGTTCCATATCGGGTTCTTGCCGCCCGAGAAGGAGGTGTAGCGCGCCGCGCCGGTACCGGTAGTCCCACCGAACAGGCCCGCCGTGACGGTGCCGCCGGTGTAGGTCGGGTGCGTATCGTCGGACTGGATGTAGTCATAGCTGCTGCCGGCCGACACGAAGTGCGTGTTGGCGTCGCGGATCGTGGAACGCAGGGTCGAAGTAATCCGCGTCACGTAGCTGGCCTGGCTCTCGCCGTCCACGTAGCGCAAGCCGTCGGAGTCGATGATCCCGTCGCCATTGCTGTCGTAGTCCGCCGCCATGTACTGGGCGAAGTTGTCCGCGCACTTGAAGCCCTTCTGCCGCGCCACGTCGCACATCATGTGGTTCATGCGCGCCAGCGCGGGCAGGAACTTCTGCTGCATGTTCACCGTGGCACCTGTGCCGGGGTCCTTGCAGCTGCTCTGCACATTGTCCGCCGCATAGCCGGGATAATGCAGGTTCGAAATCACCTTCACCTTCACGCCCGGGTAGGCGTTGGCGTTGATGTAGTCCATCGCCGCCGTGACATAGGTCCGGCAGCTGTTCTCGGCCGCGGTCAGCACCGAGTCGTCGCAGGTGCCGGTCTGGCTCTTGAAGGCCGAACGGGCCTGCAGCCCGTCGTTGCCGCACATCTCGAAGGTCACGACGCGAGTGTTGCTCGCCTGCATGTAAGATCGCTCCGCGACAATTTTGTTGTTGTACACATCGGATGCCACCGCGCCCGATTTGGCGCGCCGCACGCTTTCGATGTCCGCATTCCACAGCGCCGACAGGTATTCCGCGTCCACGGTCGGCGCGGAATACTTGGCCGCGCTGGTGACGGAACCGTTGTAGCCGGCGTAAATCGAATCGCCATACGCCACCACGCGGTACTTGGTGCTGGTACCGGCGCGGTCGATGGTCCAGGAAACGTTTTGGGTCAGGGTATTTGCCGCTGCCTCTCCGCCGAAGGCGACGAAGCTGATTGCGGCCAGAAGCATGCTGCGGAAGCGTGGGTGCATGGAGTGTCTCCGATCATTGAAGTGTTATTCGAAACGACCAGCCAACGATTCATCTTAACGCCGCCGTGCGCGGCCGCTACCGCGTGGCTCGCAAAGCCAATCAAATGGCCGCTTCGGTCCGCGCCGTGTCGCGTGGCCGCCACGGAACGGGACGGTGCGGCATAATATGGCATGCTGAAACTCACCTTCCTTGGAACCTCATCCGGCGTACCCACCATTCGCCGCAACGTCACCGCGCTGGCCGTGCACTCGACCATGGGGCGCGACTGGTGGCTGGTCGACTGCGGCGAAGCCACCCAGCACCAGCTGCAGCGCGTGCCGCTCACCGTGCATGACCTGGCGGGCATCTGCATTACCCACATCCACGGCGACCACAGTTACGGCTTGCCAGGATTGCTGGCCAGCGCCGCCATGACCGGCCGCAAGAAACCATTGCTGCTGATCGCCCCGGCCGGCGTCAAGGCCTGGCTGGACGCGACCATGCTGCACACCGAGCTTTTCCTCACGTTCGACATCATCCACATCGACGTCGCCAGCCGGCAGCAAGTCTTCCAAGAAGATGGCCTGGCGATCGAACGCTTCCCGCTCTCGCACCGGGTGCCCAGCTTCGCGTTCAGGTTCAGTTTCGAAAAGTCGGCGTGGAAGGTCGACCGCGAAGCCCTGCTGGCGCGCGGCGTGCCGCCCGGCCCGGCCTGGGGCTTGCTCCAGCATGGCAAGGACGTGGTGCTGGACGACGGCTCACTGCTGTCCGCCGCCGACTTCCGCAGCGAGCAGACGGAGCGCGCGGTGGCCGTCATTGGCGGCGACAACGACAACCCGGCGCTGCTGGCGCAAGCCTGCGCGGGCGCGGACGTGCTGGTGCACGAGGCCACCTATACGGAGGCGGTGCTGCAAAAAGTCGGCCCCGGTCCGCAGCACAGCTCCGCGCAGCGCACGGCCTCGTTCGCGGCCGCGGCGGGCGTGCCAAACCTGGTGCTCACCCATTTCAGCCCGCGCTACGACAACCCGGAGGGCATGGCCGAAGTGGATGCCGAGGCACGCCGCCACTACCACGGCCAGCTCCACCTGGCCCGCGATTTCGATTCTTATGAACTCAGCCACGGCCTGCTGGCGCAGCTGCCGCCGGCCCGCCGTGTAAAATGACGCCATGCCTGCCATTACCGAATTCCGTACCCAGTCCCCTGCTCCCGAATACGACCACCCGCGCGCAGACCGCCGGCTCGTGGGCAATCCGAAGCGCACCACCTGGAGCCACTTCACCAACGCCAGCGGCGAAGTGCATGCCGGCGTCTGGGCCTGCGAGCGGGGCAGCTGGCGCATCGCCTTCGCCCCAAACAAGGATGAATACTTCTGTGTCCTCGAGGGCCGCTGCCGCGTGATCGACGAGCAGGGTCACGCCGCCGAAGCCGGTCCCGGCGACGCGCTCGTGATCCCGGGCGGCTTCAAGGGCGTGTTCGAAGTGGTCGAGCCGGTTCGCAAGCACTACGTGATCGTCGAACGCGACCTCGGCAGGCGCTGAGCGCCTGCCCGGATTTCATCGCGCGATGCTGGCGACTTCCCCGTCACTCAGCGCGCTGCCGTAGATGCGCAGGTCGTCCATCGCGCCCTTGTAGGGCGTATCCCACCAGTTCACACCCAGGGCGAACATGCCATTCGGGCTGGTGAACACGTTCGGGAAGTTGGCGCCGCTGAAGCGCCGGGCGCCGTTGACGTACACGTTGACCGCGCCGTTCCTGACGGTGAAGGCGACGTGCGACCATTGCCCGACAGGGATGTTCATGCCCAGGCCAGCATCGTACCAAGCCGTGCCCGACCACAGCATGCTTGCCCCGCCCACGAAGTCATGCCCCTTGGGCAGGAAGCTGATCCACGAGTCGCCGGAACGGGCGCCGAAGAAGGTCGTGGTGAAGGCCGTCAGCTGCGCCGGTTTGAGCCACATGGCCACCGTGTAGTTGTTCGATGCGATCAAGCCGTCCGGCAGGCGGATGCCGGTCGCGCCATTGAAGACGGCCGCACTGCCCTTCATGCCCGGCTCGTAAGCAAGGCTGCCGCCGGCCTGGTCGATCCTGCCGCCGACGACCGTGCCCGCCGGGAACGCGCCGGTCGCGTCGTTCAGGGTGCCGTCGAACGTGTAATGCGCCACCATGCTGCCCAGCTTGCGGACTGTGACGACGAAGGTCTTCACCGCCTTTGCGTGGCCCTTCGTAATGGTCGCCGTCAGCGTGAGGGTCACGTCGCCGGCCGGGCTGGTGACCTGGCCGCTGTTGCTCAACACCGCCGGATTCGATGAAGTCCAGGTGATCACGGAATCGCGGGCGGCGCTGGTCGGCAGCACGATGTCGCCCGTAATGGCATTGGTATTGCCCAGCGAAAGTTCGCTATACACCGCGTTCACCACTTGCATATCGCTGCGCTGGGGCAGGCGGCTGCCCATGATGGAAATGCCGTCGCGCGATGTCGCGGTAAAGGTCATCACGTAACTTTTGGACGTTTCATCCCACTGGTTCAGGAATACGCCCTTGAACGGCGGCGAGCCGGCCAGCGTGATTTCCGCCTGGTTGCCGCCGGCCAGCGCCCAGCTGCCGTTGACGGCGCCGCTGATGGTGCCGTTCGCATTCAGGGTCACCAGCTTCGACTTCTTGATCGTGGCGGAAATATCCTTGCCGTGGTTGACGAACAGGTAGTCGCCGAACACGAATCCGCGCTGCACCGGGCCCGCGGTTTCGTTGGTGTTCCGGTATGGCGCCACCACGGGCCAGCCGTCCGCATTCATGAACATCTGGTGGACGCGGACTTCATGCTGCTCGCCGCGCTCCGGGAAGCGGCTATGGAAAACCAGGAAATGCTTGCCTGTCGCCGCATCGTAATAGGCCGAGTTGTGGCCCGCCGATACATAGCCGGTGCCGATGCCGGTGCCCGCTTCTCCGATCTTGCGCTCGAACAGGAAGTTGCCCATGATTTTCACGCCGTAGGGCGCAATCGAGGCATCGTCGAACAGCGGCTTGGACGGATCGGCCTTGACGTTGGCCATGTTCACGCCTTGCGCGTCGACATAGGGCCCGTCCGGCGTGGCGGAGCGCGCGACACGCATGTTGTAGCCGCCCGCCGCATCCAGGCCGCCGAAGGAGGCGAACAGGTAGTAGTACTGCGTCTTCGGGCTATACATCACGTACGCGCCTTCGATCCGGCTGTGGTTCCCGCCCACCAGGCGCTTGCCGTAGCCCTGCCCCGGCAGCGGCATGCCGGTGGCGGGGTTCATCTGCAGGATGAAGATCCCGCCCGAGTACGAACCATAGACCATCCACAGCCGTCCACCCTGGTCGAAGAAGACGTTCGGGTCGACGGTATTGGGATGCTTCTGCGCGTCGTAGATGGTGCCGTCGTAGCTGGCCTGGCCCCACATGCCCGACTTCAGGATGATGCCCTTGTTCACGTACGGGCCTTCGATATTGTCGGCCACCGCGACGCCCAGCGCGGAGCGTGGCGAATCGCCCTTGCAGGCGTTGTAATACATGTAGTAGCGGCCATCCGCCAGGCGCACCACGTCCGGCGCCCACAGGGTGCTGGTCTGCGCCCAGCTGAACGCCTCCGCCAGTTCCGTGTAGACGTTCTTCGAACCGTTGAGGAACAGCTTGTTGGTGGCGCTGACGGAATCGGTGAGCTGGGTCCAGTTCATCAGGTCGGCCGACTTGGCCGATGCGAGATGGGAGCCGAAGACGTAGTAGGTGCCGCCGCTCCTGATCACGGAAGGATCATGGACGGAGGCGTTCTGGAAGGTGATTTGCGCCGCAGCGCCGAAGGAAAGCATGGAGGACGCCAGTAAGGCGGCTGCCCTCCATCGCGAGAAGGAATTGGTCACTTGTAGTCTCCACTGGTGTTGTTATGGTTTTACGGAGATTCAAGTTATCGCGCCACTATCCAGGTGTCCAATGACCTTTTCCGCCGCCGCGATAGCCAAACCGGCATCGCAGCAGCAATCCTCATTCGGTATTGGTCGGCGCGCCCGTCGTTTCGCTGCTTGGCTGGCCGATGGCTTCGTTCGCGGGAGGCTTCACCTCGGCGCATTCGTCGTCCAGCGGCAGCACGATCGGCACGCGCAGGCAGATGCTCTGCGTCGGCAGGACTTCGCCCCAGTCGCGGATCAGGTCGCGATAGGCGCTGCCCACCGCACGGATATTGCGCTGCAGGTCGAACAGCCCGAGCGGGTTGACCGTACCGCGGTTCTCGCGCAAGGCGATGTCCCAATCCACCTGGTCGATCAGCGAGTACCAGGTGAAGCCGACGATCGGCACGCCATTATTGCGTACCCTCAGCACGTTGGCCCACTCCTTGTGCAGCCAGCGTACCGCCTCGTCGCCGTTCGGTCCTTCCATCAGGTTGGTCTCCGTATGCATGACGGGCAGCCGGTAGCGGTTGTAGTACTGGTGGGTGATGACCGCATAGCCGAACACCTCGCCGCATCCCTGCGTCGCGCCGTTGGCGCTGACGCGGTGCTCGTTGGTCATGTAGTAGTCATTCCCCATGATGCACTGATGCTTGAGGTTGTTATCGAGGAAGAAGTGGTACTCATCGCGCGTCATGCCGTTATCCATCAGGTACTCGTAGATTTCCGAGTCGACGCGGCGGCCGTAATTCAGGTCCAGCGACAGGAAGCGGCGCGCATTGCGGAATTCGGCCTGCCCGATCGCAGCGGGGCTCTCGGCGTGGAAGTATTCGCTCGACTCGCTCTGGATGAACAGGGCGTCGGGCCGCACTTCCAGGATTGCGCGCATCGCCAGGATATTGGCCTTCACGATGTGCTTGATCGCGGTGACGAAGCCCCGGTCGGTCGCCATCTGCTCGTTCCACCAGCCGTACATGGCCGAGAACAAGGCGCAGATTTGCATCTCGTTGACGGGTGTGTACACCTGCACCCAGGGATAGCGCCGGGCGAAGGCCCGCGCATACTTCGCGAACTCCGCCGGAAAGTCGGGATTCTGGAAATTGCCGATCCAGTCGGGAACCCCGAAATGGCACAAGTCGGCAATGGCGATGATGTTCCTGCGCCGCAGGTCGCGGAAAGTCTCGTCGGCGAACGACCAGTCGTACTTGCCCGAACCGGTCCAGGCCAGGTGCAGCGGTGCCCCGTAGCGCAAGGCCCGGATGCCCATTTCCTCCACCAGGTCGAAGTCCTTGCGCCACAACTTGTAGTGGCCGCACTTCTCCATCTCATCCATCCGCACCCGGCCGTTTTCGATGGTGGGAATGCTGTTTTCGATCCCCGTGGCGAAGATAAACCCGTTGAACATGGCAAGCTCCCGCGAATCCGATATCGCACGATACCGTCTTCGGCCGGAATGCCTCGCCCGCTTGCCCGCCTTGCTGCCGGGGTCGCGCGGCCGCGCCGGCCCGGTTCGGGTTCTACGGTGCGTCCCGATAACGCCTCGCTTGCTAAGATGCGGCAAGGCATATCGAAGGAGACTGTATGGAGCGCTTCCTGCTCGTCTATCGCGCCGAGCCTGCCGATCCTGGCGAAATCCCGCAGCACGACCTGCAGCAATGGACGCGCTGGTTTGATTCCCTGGGCGGCCGCCTGCTCGACCGCGGCAGCCTGTCGCTGGGCAGCGTGGAGATCGACACCCGGCTGGCGGGGCCGAAATCGTCCGGCAGTTCACTTGCCGGCTACGCCATCGTCGCGGCCACGGACTTCAACGATGCCGTCGCCCTGGCCGAACAGTGCCCCATCTTCGACGAGCATGGCTCGCTCGAGATCGCCCACCTGGCAGAATGACGGGCACGCAGCCGCCGCACTCCTTGCCCGCCCAGTCATGGAGCGTCAGCGCATGCTGCCCGCTTCCGCGCTGGCAGATGCCTTGGCGCCCTCGCTGCCTTTTTTCGCGGCCCCCTTGCGTGGCTTTTTAGCCGGAACCCACTGGCCTTTCCCATCCCGCATATGATTGTGCGGCAAGACGGCCGGCTTGGCGGGCTGCGCAGCGGATGCGGCAGGCTGCGCCTTGTCTTCGGCAGTTGCGGGTTTGGCAGGCGCTGCGTCCTGGCTCCAAGCGGTTTGTGCGCCCGCCAGGGCCAACATGGCTGCCACCAGCTTCATACTCGTTTGCGCTTTCATTTCCGTTCCTTTAAGGTTGTTCAGGTCGATCCAAGATAGCCGCCGCCCATGGGGGCGGCCATGACTTGAATCAAGTTCTCTCCCTCATCGCCCGCCTGGCCATTTGCATCCCAATTGACTTGAGTCAAATATCACTATGGCAAAGGCTGCCTGCCCCCCGTAAGCTAGTGCTATCGAGCACCTGGGAGCACGTGCATGCCAATCCTGAGCCGCTTATGGCGCGTCAATGCCGCCCTGTGGGGATACCTGCTGTGGCTGGCCTGCGTGCGCCTGCACCTGTTGCGGCCCAGCGTCTCGCCCGGCCTGCGCTTTGCATCCACGCTTGAGGGCCTGGGCACCACATTCGTCAAGCTCGGCCAGGGCCTGAGCCTGCACAGCGAGCTGCTGCCGGATGACTTCATCCAGGCCCTGGGCAAGCTGCAGGAGCACGTGGCGCCATTTCCCGCCGAGCTCGCCCTGCGGGAAATCGAGCGCTCCGTCGGCCAGCCCTTGGCAGCGGCTTTTGCCGAAGTCGAACCGCGGCCGCTGGCCGCAGGTTCCATCGCCCAGGTACACAGCGCCGTACTGAAGGACGGCCGGCGCGTGATCATCAAGGTCAGGCGTCCCGGCATCCGGCGCCAGATCGAGCAGGACGTCCGCATCCTGCGCTGGTTCGTGCGCACGCTGCTGGCGGTACTGCCGCGCTTTCGGCGCCTGCTGTCGCTGGACCTGATCGACGAGCTGTCGCGCAACCTGCACCGTGAAATCGCCTTCCGCCAGGAAGTCGCGAATATTGCCTGTTTCGTCGAGTTGTTCCGCGATTCGCCCACCGTCCACGTGCCGGCGCCCGTGCCGGAACTCAGTTCGGACTGGGTGCTGGTGCAGGAAATGCGCGTCGGCCGCCGCCTCGACGATCCGGCTTCCCGCGCCGACGGCAAGCGCCTGGCGCAAAACCTGGTGGATGCCTATTTGCGGCAGATCTTCACGGCCGGCGTATTCCATGGCGACCCGCATCCGGGCAATGTGTTCGTGCTGGAGGATGGGCGCCTGTGCCTGCATGACTTCGGCCTGGTCGGCGTACTCGACCGCACCACACGCGCCAACCTCGCCAGCTTCATGCAGGCACTGCAGCACCAGGACGGCGAATGGCTGCTGGATGCCTGCCTTGACCTCGGTATCCTGCAAGGCCAGCTGGACCGCAATGTCTACCGTCGCAAGCTGGAAGAACTGGTGCAGGACTATGCCCGGCTGCCGCTGCGCGACTGGTCCTTCGGCCAAGCCTTCGTGCGCATCTCGCGCATGGGCCAGGGCCGCCACCTGCATTTGCCCCACAACCTGCTGGTACTGCTGCGCGCCGTGTTCCTGATGGAAAGCGCGGTGCGGATGCTCGACCCCGAGTTCAACCTGATGGAAGGCTTGTGCGCCAAGGCCGGCCAGGTGCTGTCGGCCAGCGCCGTACCGGCTTTCGACGAACTGGCCACGCGCCTGAAGAGCGAGGCGCTGGCCTCGCTGCAGGAATTGCCGGCCACCGTCAACCGGCTGGCGCACCGCCTGCGCACCGACGGGCTGGCAATCACCTTCCACCACGCCGGGCTCGATGAAATCCACGGCGAAATGCGTCGGGCCAGCCAGCGCGTCGCCGCCGCCCTGATCGCGCTCGGCCTGTACATCGCGTCGGCCCTGGTGCTGCAACAGGATATCGGTCCGCGCCTCGGCGGCATGCCCTTGCTGGCAGCAGCCGGCTTCACCGTCGCCGCCTGGCTCACCTACCGCGTCGTGCGGGTACTGGACCGCAACCCGTGAACAACAGGAGATTCCCTTGAGCCTTGACTTGGCCCCCACCACATTAAAAGAACAGCAATTGCTCGAACACTGGAAGGCCGACCCCACGGCCACTTACCGCAGCTGGTTCCTGTGGGCCGAGCGCCTCAAGAATTTCCGCTCGATTCGCCGCGGGTTGCAGGCGGTGGTCAAGGAGATCCGCGAAAACAGCTTCGGCAACGCCTACCGCGGCTCGTCGCTCGAAACCGTGGTCCACTCGATCGCCGAGCAGCGCCAGATATTCAAGGGCGCCGACCACGCATTTCTGTGGAAGCCCAAACTGCGTATCCCGGACATTTACGAGCATCGCGACAACCAGCTCGCCTTTGCACGCTTTCTCGACACCTGCCTGTGCTGCAACGCCGAAGCCGGCGTCGTGGAGGCGATCCGCGAACTCGATGCCCGCCAGATCAAAGGCCTGGGACCCGCCTGCGCCAACCTGCTGTATTTCCTGCACTCCACCCTGGTCCCGCCCAACAATACGGCGATCGTCAAGGGATTCAATGCCTTCTTTGGCGCCAGCGTCAAGCTGGGGCGGTGGAACGATTACCTCGCGATGCGTGAGCGTGTCCTCGAGTTCAACGCAACGCACCGCAAGTGCCTGTCGAACGATCTCGGCGCTGTGGCCGGCTTTCTGTTCGACGTTGGCACGGGCCGCTATCCAGCAGTCGCCGGCCGGGCCGCCCCGCTCGACTGGCAAGCCGACCTGGCAAAAGCGCACGCCGAATCCGCGGCGGCGCAGCGGGCGCGCGTGGCCGCCAGCCAGAACGAGCAAACGCATACGCAGGTGCAAGGTTGCCTGCGGGACCTTGGCATGGCGCTTGGCTTCAGGGTGTGGGTAGCGAGCAACGACAAAAGCCGGCCCTTTGGCCACGGGCGCCTGGACGACGGCTGCCTGCAAGAGCTTCCGGCGTCCATCCGTGCCAGCGGCGCCGCCGACACCATCGCCTTGATCGACGTGTTATGGCTCAACCGGGACTCCGGCCAGATCAGGATGGCATTCGAAGTTGAGCACAGCACCAGCATCTATTCCGGCATCGTCCGTATGCTGGACCTTGCCCTCGGCGTCCCGCACCACGAAGGGGCTGTCTTCTTCCTGGTGGCGCCGGACGCCCGCGAAAGCGAGGTGCGCGAGCAATTCGCCAGGCCGGCATTTTCGCGCGTCAAGGAACTCAACGTTCGCTACATCGGTTATGGCGAGCTGACCCGGCATAGCGAAGCCATTGCCCGCTTTGGCGATGGCGAAAAAGCCATCCTCGCCATTTCCAAACCGCTGGCATCGTAGGGCGGCGCTAAGGCTCCTGGACCTTGGTGGCCGGCACGCTGCCCCAGCGCGGCCAGAAGCGCGGGGTGGCCGCGGCATAGCGCCGGTAAGCGTCGCCGAATGCGTGCAGCGCCTCGCCTTCCTCCTGGCGTGCCAGCAAGACGTACATCACGCACAGCACGGGGAACATCAGCAGGGTCAGCAACGTCGGCCACTGCAGCAGGAAGCCGAACATGATCAGGATGAAGGCCGCGTATTGCGGGTGGCGCATGCGTGCATACCATCCGGTGGTCGCCAGCCGGTGCGCGCGCTGCGCTTCATACAGCACCCGCCAGGCCGAAGCCAGCAGCAGGAAGCCGCCAAAGATGAACAGGTTACTCAGCAGATGGAACGGCCCCCAGTGCGGGTTGGCCTTCCAGCCCAGCAGCATTTCGAGCAGGTGGCCAGCGTCGTGCGAGAGCCAGTCGATGCCGGGAAAATACTGCTTCAGCCATGGCAGCAGCAGGTAGATCGTCAGCGGGAAGCCGTACATCTCGGCAAACAGCGCCACCAGGAATCCCGAGAAAGCGCCAAACGAGCGCCAGTCGCGCCGGGTCCGCGGTGTATAGAAGCTGAGCGCGAACACGATGAAAATGGCCGAATTGAGAAAGGCCAGCGACCACAGGCCATATCCCGCTTGCGTAGCGTGGTTCATTCACTCCTCCCTTGCCCCGTTGCGCTCGCGGCCGTGATGGTGCTTGCCGTGCCCGCGGTGCATCAACAGGTGCATCAGGGGGCAGGCCAGGAACAAGGCGTATGGCAGGAACGCCACCAGGTGGGCACGGTGTTCCGTCCACAGGAAGTATGCCGCCACCGCCAGGAATCCCCCCAGCACCAGGCGGTACGTGGTATTGCTCATGACGTGCTCCCATGCGTTCAGGGACCAGCCCCGATGGCCCACTGTACGACCGCGCGGCGATCGCAGTCCTTGACCTGGATCAAAATCGCCACACAGGCGGGCGGCGCCACCGCAAAGCGGCGCGGGCGGCATACAATCACTGGCATGGACTCCCTTGTCATCAGCGCTACCGCCACCCCACCGTGGAACAGCCGCGCCGTCGAAATGTGCGAGCATAAGGGCATCGGCCATCCGGACAGCATTTGCGACGGCATCGCCGAAGCCGCCTCGCAAGCGCTGTGCCGCGCCTATCTCGCACAATACGGCGCCATCCAGCACCACAATGTCGACAAGGCGCTGCTGGTGGGCGGCGAGGCCACGCCCCGCTTTGGCGGCGGCGAACTGCTGGCGCCGGCGCGCCTGATCCTGTGCGGCCGTGCCAGCGCCCTGCCGCCACCACTGCACCTTGATGAGGTGCTGGAGCAGGCCGTGCGCGATTACCTGGCGCAGCACCTGCGGCACGCCCGGGAGCTGTTCCGTATCGAGATTGCGGTACGCGCGGGCAGCCCCAACCTGCGGCAAGTGTTCGCGCGCGGCGCCGCCATCGCCAACGACACCTCCTTCGGTGTCGGCTATGCTCCGCTGTCGCCGCTGGAGCAGGCGGTCCTGGCGCTGGCCGACGCCATGCGCATGCCGGACTTCCAGCGCGCCTTTCCCGCCGCCGGCGACGACTTCAAGATCATGGGGCGCCGCGTCGGCAGCCAGCTTGCCATGACGGTGGCACTGGCCTTTATCGACCGCCAGGTTGCCAGCAGCGACGCCTACCAGCAGCAGAAGGAGGCGGTACGCGCGCACCTGCAGGCGCAACTGGGCAGCGACTGCCCGCTCACGCTGAATGCCCTGGACCGTTCGCAAGTGGTGACGGAGGCGGACTGCTTCCTTACGGTCACCGGTCTCAGCGCGGAACAGGGTGACGATGGCGAGGTGGGGCGCGGCAACCGCGTCAACCGCCTGATCACGCCCAACCGCACCATGTCGCTGGAGGCGGCGGCGGGCAAGAATCCGGTGGCGCACGCCGGCAAGCTGTACAACGTATTGGCCCGGCAGATGGCCGCCGCCCTGCAGGCACGGCTGGACGGCGCCGAAGTCACGGTGCAGCTGCTGTCGGAAATCGGCGCCCCGCTCGACCAGCCACGCCTGGTGCATGTCGACGTGCGGCAGGCTGCGCCGCTCAGCCCGGCGGAACACGCAATGGTGCGTGAAGTGGTCGCGGCGCAGCTGCGGGCGCTGCCAGCCCTGTCGCAAGACATCGTGGCAGGGAAGGTCCGCCTGTTCTAAGGCGCGCCCGCCTCAGAGCAGGGGCAAGCCGCCATCCGGCAATTTGCCGGCCACGCTGTCGCCATTGGCCAGCGGCGGCAGCGGCGTTGCCTTGCGCTGGCGCGGCGCAGGCTGCGGCCGCGCCGGGCGTTGCAGGCGCAGCAGGCGGCGCCGGATTTCGTCCGAATCCATCCACAGGTCGGAGCCCTTGAGGATGCTTTTGATTTCGCGCAGGCTGAGGAAAGGCACGCACAGGCGCTCCATGAACTTGCCGAACCAGTTGGCGACCGCCACTGCCTGCGCCTGCTGGTCGCTGCCCTTGCCGGTGAAATAGCCGGAATAGCTGTGGAACAGCAGCTGGCAGTTGTCATGCACCAGCAATTCGTCGCCAGCCAGGAAGATGAAGGCGCCCATGGAATACGCGCGCGCCTCCAGCACCGTCACCACATGGGCTGCCGACGCGCGCATATTGTTGATCAACTGCAGTCCCGTGTCGAAATCGCCACCCGCCGTGTTCAGGTGCAGGTAAATCAGGTCGGTATCGCTGGCGGAGCGCAGCGTGTAGAACAGGTCGTTGTACCAGGCCGACGCGTCAATCAGCCCGGACAGGTAGAACGAGACCTGCCGCAACGAGGTTTGCCGCTCGAAGCGTTGCAAGCCATTGAATACCAGCGGCGCTTCGCCGTCGCCTTCGTCCGGTGCAATTTGATCTTCAGCCATGATGGCCTCCCTTCCCCACATCGTTGCGCGGCGTTGCCGAACGGGCTGGCGGCGGCCGATGCCGGCCGGCCGCCAGCCGGTTCAGTTGATGGCCACGTGCTTGGACGATTTGCCGGGTTTCTTCGGCAGCGTCAATACCAGCACGCCGTCGGTGTACTTGGCTTCCACCTTGGCGTCATCGATGTCGCTGGACAGCGTGAAGCTGCGGGTCTGCTGGCCAAAATAGCGTTCCGAGCGCAGCGATTTGCCTTCCTTCTGCTCGGTTTCCCGCTTGAGTTCAGCGGTGATGGTTACCACGTTGCCTTCGACGTCGACGTCGATGTCCTCTTTCTTCACACCGGGAATTTCCGCCTTCACGGTATAGGCCGTGTCGGCCTCGGAGACGTCCATCTTGATGCGCGGCTCGACATTCCAGTCGCGCAAGGCCGGGCGCAGGCTGAAGTCCCGCATCCATTCTTCCAGGCCGTGGAAAGGTTCAAAACGGGCGAGGTCGCTGAACGGGTCGAAACGGGTCAGGTGATTAGCCATGATATTCCTCACTTTCCTGATGAGTTGGCGGCATCCGGCAGGATGCCTGCCAATGATCATATGCAGCGGACGCAAGCAGCGACATGACCTGGGTCAATTGCCGCCACGCTCACCAGCGGCCGGAGGCGCCGCCACCGCCGAAGCGCCCGCCGCCGCCCGCGCCATTGCCGTGCGTGCGCCCGCCCAACAGCATCCAGGGCGCGGCAACGCCCAGCAGCGCCAGTACGAAGGCAGCGGCGGCGACGGCCACGCTGACCAGAAACACACCGCTGAGCAGCCAGACGCTGAGGCCAGCCAGGCTGCCGGCAATGGCGGCACTGGCCAGGCGGCCGCACAGCGCGCGCAAGCCGCGCGCCAGCAGCAGCGCTACCACCAGGACCGCCAGCGGCGATGGCGCCAGCGCGCTGGCGGCGCGCGGCGCCACGGGCGGCGGCGGCGCCTCGCCTGCCACCAGCGCCACCATCTGCGCCGTGCCGGCATCCAGCCCGGCGAAGTAGTCGCCGCGGCGGAAGTGCGGCACCATCAGCTCGTCAATCAGGCGCCGGCTGGCGGCATCGGTCAACACCCCTTCCAGCCCGTAGCCGACCTCGATGCGCGCCGTCCGGGCGGCCGTCGCCACCAGCAGGACGGCGCCATCGTCCACCTTGGCCCGCCCCAGCTTCCATTGCTCGGCCACGCGCAAGGCGTACTGTTCGATCGGCTCGGCGCCGGTATCGGGCACCAGCAGCACGGCAAGCTGGCTGCCGCGCCGCGCCTCCAGGCCGGCCAGGCGCTGTTCCAGCACGGCCCGCTGGCCTGCGTTCAGCACCCCGCTCAGGTCCACCACGTGGCCGCTGCGCGGCGGCACCGGCATGGCTGTGCCAGGCGCAGCTCCCACGCTTGGCAGCCACAGCAACAATGCCAGCGCCAACAGTAGCAGCAGGACTATATGCAGCGTCCTGGTTTTCATGATGCCCTCCTCGCAGGCGGCGCGCCACAGCCATCCACGCCGCCAATTCCGCATGGATGGCGCGGGCCGCGCGTGTGATGGCCAGCAGCTAGGTCATATACTGGCCGCCATTGGCACTGAACGTGGCGCCAGTGATGTAGGCGGCATCGTCGCCCACCAGGAAGCGGACGATCCGTGCCACCTCGTCCGGCCTGCCAAGGCGCCCGACCGGAATCTGGCCGACGATACGCTGCAGGATGGCCTGGTCCATGGCACCCACCATCTCGGTCGCGATATAGCCCGGGGCGACGGCGTTGACGGTGATACCCTTGGCCGCCGATTCCAGCGCCAGGGCCTTGGTGAACCCCAGCATTCCGGCTTTGGCGGCCGCGTAATTGGTCTGCCCCAGTTGGCCGCGCTGGCCATTGACCGAGGAAATATTGACGATGCGGCCGAAGGCGCGCTCGCGCATGTCGCCGATAACGGCGCGGCACATGTTGAAGCAGGAGGTCAGGTCGGTCGCAATCACGCTGTTCCATTGCTCAGGCGACATCTTGTGCAGCATGACGTCATGCGTGATGCCGGCATTGTTGACCAGGATCTCGACTGCGCCCAGCATGTCGCGCACCCGCGCGATGCCGGCCACACAGGCCGCATAATCCGACACATCCCATTGGCAGACCGGGATGCCTGTCTCGCGATGGAACGCCTCGGCCGCCGTGAAGTTGCCCTGGAACACCGCCGCCACGCGGTAACCTTCCGCTTTCAGGCGATCCGCAATCGCGGCTCCGATACCGCGCGTACCGCCTGTGACCACTGCCACCCGTCCCATACCCGCCTCCCTGATTTCCGTCTGATGGATTTCCCCAGCCCGCCCGGCTAGGCGGCGGCGCCATTGCCGTGCATGTCCAGGGGCACCCCGATGCTTTGCGCCAGCAGGATGTGCTGCGTGAAGCGCAGCCCCATTGCCGCCGCCAGGCGTTCACGGTCGATCAGGGCGCGCGGCACGCTGGCCAGGCCCTCGGCGGCGCACTGGAGCGCGACATTCTGGCTGATGCAGCCGGCGCCGATGGCCGCCAGCTGCAAGCGGTCGGCGGGATCCACCAGCTGCATGCGCGCCAGGTCGGCGACATAGACCAGGTTCACTGGCGCCTCGGCCACGAAGTCCTGCGTACCGGTCAGGTGGCGCAGGTCCTCGGCGCAGACGTTCAGCAGCAGGTTGAGGCCGGCGTCATAGCAATACAGGCCCTCCTTCATGGCAACGTAGACATCGGTCTCCTGGTTGTTGTAGGCACTGGGCGCGGTGCGGTGGTCCGGCCGGTTGTAGCCGGCGGCGGCCCACAGCAATCGCGACAGCTGGTACAGCGGCAGCGGGGCCGGTGCGAACGCGCGCTGCGAACAGCGCCGGCCCAGGATCTCGATCATCGACATTCCCAGGTCACTCACGCCCGCGTCCTGTGTGAAACAGGACGGCTTGACTAGATCGATTGCGCTGTTGGCGCGGAACTGTTCACCCACCTTTGCCTCCCTTGGTCGTGGCCCATGCATCCCTTCACGATAGATAATGGAGCGGCGGCTGTCACGGGGAATGGCGGCCGCGCGCGGGAAAATCTCGGCAAAACCTAATCCAGATCAAATTTCCCGCCATCGCGGCACGTCCGAAGGCCCGGAACCAGCACCGCCGCCCCGTGCACACGGCCTTTGCGCAGGTCGGCGAGCGCCTCGTTCGCCTGCAGCAGCGGATAAGTCTGTATCGCAACCTGCAGCGCATGGCGCGCCGCGATCGCCAGGAACGCCGCCGCATCCGCACGCGTGAGGTTGGCCACGGAGCGCAGGCTGCGCTCGCCCCACAGCAGCTTGTAGGGGAATGACGGAATATCGCTCATGTGGATGCCGCCGCAGATCACCTTGCCGCCTTTGCGGACCGCCGCCAGCGCGCGCGGCACCAGGCCGCCGTCAGGAGCGAAGATCAGTGCGGCATCGAGCGCCGCCGGCGGGTCCTGGTCGGCGCCGCCGGCCCAGGCCGCGCCGAGCCGCAGGGCGAAGTCCTGCGCCGCCCGGTCGCCCGGGCGGGTGAAGGCGTACACCTCGCTTCCCTGGTGCCGCGCCACCTGCGCCACAAGGTGCGCCGCGGCCCCGAAACCATAGATGCCCAGCCGCCCTGCCGGCACTGCCATGGCATAGGCGCGATAGCCGATCAAACCGGCGCACATGAGCGGCGCCGCATGGGCTGCGTCATAGCAGTCAGGTATGGGGTAGGTGAATGCTGCCTCCGCCAGCATGAACTCGGCGTACCCGCCGTTGTGGTCGCAACCGTTGAAACGGATGGCATCGCACAGGTTCTCGTCGCCACGCGCGCAGGCGCCGCAGGCGCCGCAAGTCCACGCCAGCCAGCCTGCACCGACCCGGTCGCCCAACCGCGGACTTGCCACGCCGGGCCCCAGCCGCACCACCCGTCCCACCACCTCATGCCCCGGCACTACCGGATAGCGGGCGGCGACTTCGCCGTCAACCAGATGCAGGTCCGTGCGGCACACCCCGCACGCTTCGACTTGCAACAGCAGCTGGCCCGCTCCCGGCTCCGGCACGGCCTTCCTTACCGGCCGCAGCGGACTGCCGGGAGCATCGAGCTGCATGGCCCACATTGTCGGTTGCTCCCTGCTGGATCCCGCCATGGCGACCACCTCCCTGTTTGCGAGGTACTACCATAACCGGCGCCCGGCGCGGCAGCCATGACCTGGATCATCCCAGGCGTGCGCTTCCCACCTCAGGCAATGCGCAGCAGGCTTGAAGCGTGTGGTGCCAGGGTCTGGCGGATGGCGCCTTTCGCCGGCGCCAGGTCGGCGCGCCGCCACAGGTCGCGCACCGAGACGGTCTTTCCGCCCAGGTTCAGGCGCGACAGGTCGAACACGATTTCCGCCGCCGCGTCTTCCGTGTTGAACAGCGCCAGGTAGTATTCGCCTTTGGCGCCGCCGCGCGGCTGGGCGCTCCAGATGCGGGTGCCGGCGTCCGCGCGGTGGGGGCGGTTCTGATGGCTCTTCTGGTTGACCGCCACCACTTCGGGGTTGGTCAGCAAGGCCAGCGTCGGCGCATCCAGCTTGCGCAGGTCGCCGCCCATGATCAGCGGCGAACGCGCGATGCTCCACAGGGTCATCAGGGTCTGCTGCTCGTCCGGCGTGAACTTGGTATTGCGCTCGCCCAGTGCCAGGCGGCCCAGCGGCAGCATGTCGGCGTCCGGCCAGGAGTCTTCGCCCAGGTAGGGGTTCCAGTTCTCCAGGCGCTGGAACTGCTCCTTCAGCAGCTTCCACTCGTCCCAGAAGTCGTCGGAAATGCGCCACATCTGGGCATAGTGCGGCACGTGGAACGCCCATTTCAAATCCATCTCGCCGGGCGACAGGCTGAGCGTGATGTCGCGGCCCGAGGCCACGATCGCCTTGTGCGCGGCTTCGACTTCAGGCCAGTTCTTGTCGTAAGGGAGCGACATGTCGTCCATCTTCACGAAGTCAATGCCCCAGGATGCAAACAGCTTGAACACCGAGTTGTAGTATTCCTGCGCGCCCGGCTTGCTCATGTCGACGCCGTACATGTCGCCGTTCCACTCGCAGATCGACTTGGTATCGGCGATATCCTGCGCCCGGTAGCTGGTGCCCAGGATCGGCGTATTCTTGCGCACCGCCTGGCGCGGGATGCCGCGCATCAGGTGCACGCCGAACTTCATGCCCATGCGGTGCATCTGGTCGGCCAGGCCTTTGAAGCCCTTGCCGTTCGCCGATGAAGGGAAGCGGTTGGGCGCCGGCAGCAGGCGGCCGTACTCGTCCATCGTCAGCTCGGCATCCTTGCGGTACTCGTAGCTGTTGGCGTTCGGCTCATACCACTGGATGTCGACCGTGAAGATGTTGTAGCCCGAGGGCAGCAGCTTCTGCGCCATGATGCGCGCATTCTCCAGCGCCTGCGCCTCGGTGATGGTGGTGGCGAAGGAATTCCAGCTGTTCCAGCCCATGGGCGGCGTCGGCGTCAGCGGCTTGCGGCTGGCAGGTTTCGCGTCCGCGGCGATGGCGGCGCCCGGCAGGCCGGCTACGGCTGCAGCCGCGGTGGCCATGGAGGCGGTAAGGAGTTTTCGGCGGGATAAGGTATTCATGTGTTCAATGGCCCAGTTTTACAGTAATTGGTTTGCCGTCATAACGCACAGTCCGGGTGGGCTCGGCCTGTCCGATGCCCTTGCCGTTGGCCGGGTCGACCAGCACAAGGTTCAGGGTGCGCGACTTGACCATGCCGGGGAAGCTGCCCTTGCGGGCCCCGATCGAGAAGGTCTTCGCCGCTTCGTTCCAGCGCAGGTCGATGCGGGCGGACTGGCCCTTTTCGTATGCATAGGTCTCGTTGTCGTCTTCGTACAGGGTAAAGCTGCCGTCGGCGCCCGGATAGATGCGGATTTCGAGCGGCGCATCCGGCTGCTCCGTGGCGTACTGCACTTCCGGCCCCAGCGGCAGGATGGCGCCGGCACGCACGTAGAGCGGCACGATGTCCAGCGGTACGTCGCGCTGCACTTCCTGCCCGCCGGCGTAGTGCTGGTTGGTCCAGAAGTCGTACCATCCGGCGCCCTTCGGCAGGTAGGTGCGCAGGCTCATATCCAATGCGGGCTTTTGCTCGGCCAGGGCGCGGATGGCGCTCGGTGTGCGCCAGGCAAGGCGCACGCTGCGGTCCGAGGTGGCCTGGTAATACTCCAGCGTGAGCTTGACGCGCTGCCCCTTGCGCAGCACCTGGCGCGTCGTACCGAGCCGCTTGCCGCCGTTCACCCAGCTCTCGATCACGCGTTTGCCGTCCAGGAAGAGGCGGTAACCGTCGTCGCCTTCGACGCCGATCTCGAATTCGCCGTCTTCCGGCGCTTCCAGCGTGCCGTTCCAGCGCACGGAGAAGTCGTCCAGCTTTTCCAGCCCGGCGGGAATCGTGGCCAGCGGCGGGGCGGGCCATACGTGGTCGATGATCTTGTCGACCACCTTGCCCTTCGGCGTTTCGAAGTTGCGGCCTTCGAAGTACTGGCCGGCCAGGCCCGGCTCGCCTTCCGGCGTACGCAGGGCTTCGGCGGGGATGGTCGCGGGCGGCGGCGCCGAGATGCGGAACATCGGCCGCGTCACCGGGTGGACCAGCAGCGAAGGCCCGAACATGAACGCATCGTTGATGGCGTAGGTCGCCTTGTCGCTTGCGAAGTCCATCGGCAGTGCGCGCATCAGGGTGTAATGGTCGCTGGTGACTTTCGCGCTCAGGCCGTAGATGTAGGGCAGCAGCCGGTAGCGCAGGTGGACGACATCCAGCAGCGATTTGTAGACATCCGGGTCGAGCTTCCTGAAGATATAGGGCTCGCGCTCGATGTCCGTGCCGTGCACCCGCATGATGGGGTTGAAAGCGCCGTACTGGAACCAGCGGGCGAACAGTTCGCGGTAGGCCGGGTCCTTTTCACCGCCGGGGTAGTCACGGTTCACGAAGAAGCCGCCGGTATCCTGGGTCCAGTAAGGATTGCCGGTGATCGTCACGTTGACGCCGCCGCTGACCTGCTTGCGCAGGGTGTCCCAGCTGGAGAAGATGTCGCCCGACCAGGACGCGGCGCCAGTGCGTTGCGCCCCGGCCCACGCCGAGCGGGTCAGCGTAAACACGCGCTTGTCGCTGGTGGCGCGCTGGCCGTCATAGGTGCCCTGGGTGGTCAGCAGCGTATAGGGGTTCAGGTAACGGGTAAAGTCGCCCAGCGCGTTGCGGCCCAGGCCTTTGATGTCGGACTCGTTTTTCGCCATGTCCCAGGCGGCGGAACCGACTTCGACTTCGGTGCCGTCCATCCAGAGCGCATCCACGCCATGATCGAACAGGCCGGATTTCACGTGTTTGAAGTAGATCTGCCGCCCCAGCGGGCTGTAGGCGTCGTACACCCGCGCTTTCTGCGAAATCCAGTGCAGCGGTTCGAAGCGCAGGCCGTGCTGGTCGAGTTCCTTCGCCAGCGCCGTGTCGTTGCCAATGGACGGCCAGATCGACACCATCAGCTTGAGGTTCAGCTTGTGCAGGCTGTCCGTCATGCCGCGCGGATCGGGGAAGCGCACGCGGTCCCATGCCATGCCGCTCCAGCTGCCATCCTTGTCGCTGCCCCAGTACTGCCAGTCCTGCACGATGTAGTCGAGCGGGAAGCGCTCCTTGCGGAAGGTTTCCGCCACTTCCACGATGCGTTGCTGCGTCTGGTAGCGTTCCTTGCTCATGAACAGGCCGAACGCCTGTTTCGGGTACATGGGCGCGGCGCCGGTCAGGCGGCGGTACTCGCCGACCACGTCATCCATCGAGCGGCCGCCCATGAAGTAATAGTCGACGCCGCCGGGCGCGCTTTCCGCCCACAGCCGGGCGCCTTGCGGGCCGTCCTGGAAGCGCATTTTTGAATAGGTGTCCCACAGGATGCCGTAGCGCTCCGACGACATCATGACCGGGATGATGATGCCCAGGTTGGTCTGCACCAGTTGCAGTTCCTGGTTGCGGCGGTTGACGGTATCGCTGTCGGTATAGCCGAAACCGAAGATCGCTTCGTCCGGCTTAAGGGTGAAGCGGTTTTCCACCTCATATGTGGGAGCGCCGGAAATCTCCAGTTCCCGGATCGATTGCGGCTGGCTCGATTCGCGCGTGTACAGGCGGCCCGCGCCGTCCATGAAGCTCAGGGCGCCGGTCTTGCGGTCGATGGCGACGCGCAGGGCGGCGCTTTTGATGGTCAGCGCCGCGGGCCCCTCTTCCACCTCGAAGGCCACCTTGCCGGGCTTGTCGACCACCACCAGGCTCGGCGCGGTCCAATGGTTCCTGCCCAGGTTTGCGTTCACGCGCACGGTGGCGGGGCCGTAGAAGATCACGTTCTTGGTGACGTCCCCGATGCGGAACTGTACGCCGTCCTTCAGGCGCACGTAGCCGAAGCCGTCGCGGCTCGGGAAAGGCACGGCCAGCAGGTGGCCATTGGCGTCCAGCCCGGTGGCTGCAGGACCGGACGGCGCAGCTGCCCAGGCGTCGGGCCAGGCTGCCGTTGCCAGGGCCAGGGAAGCGGCCAGGATGGTGCGGTGTACGAGTCGCATTGGCGCTCCTTGATGGGGTTCAGCGGAACACCGCGACAAACCCGCCGCGCGGCTTGATGGTGACGCGCACTTTCCCGGACTGCAGTTCGCCCTGGCTGAAATCGCGCTGACCTGCCCCGTCGGTGATCATGGCGCCCTTGCCCTGGCCGATGAAGGACAGGTCGAGTTCAACGGTACGTTCGGACTGCCCGCCATTGATGCCGGCTACGTACCAGCTGTTGCCGGCCTTGCGCGCCACCACCACGTGCGAACCGGGATAGCCTGCAAGGAAGCGGCTGTCGTCCCAGTTGCGCGGCAGGTCACGCAGGAAATTGCGCACGTATTCGGGCACGGTTGCCATGCCTTGGGGGATCTCGGCGAAATGCTGGATGCCGGACAGGAACAGCACCGACTGCGCCAGTTCAAAGCCGTTGCGGGTGATGCGCTTGATCTGCCCCATGTCGCCGAACACCATCGGCGTAAAGTCCATCGGGTCGAACAGGTTGCGGATCATGGCCGCGTTGACCGCATGGCCTGGCACCGCGTCATGGTCCCGCTGGTCGAAGGTGGTGAACTCGAAACCGCGGATGGCTTCGGCCGTCATCAGGTTCGGGTAGGTGCGCTCCAGGCCGCGCGGCAGCGTCGCGCCATGGAAGTTCACCAGCAGGCCCGCGTCGGCGGCATCTTTCAGGATGTCGAGGTAATACTGGATCATCGACACGCCGTCGCCGCCGAAGAAGTCAACCTTGATGCCCTTGATGCCCATTTCGCGCAGGCGCGCAAACTCTTTCACCCGGCTTTCGCGCGTCACCAGCTTGTTGCGCGGCGTCTGCGGTGCATCGTTCCAGGCGCCGGCGGAGTTGTACCACACCAGGGTCCCCACACCCCTGGAGCCGGCATAGCGGGCCAGTTCGGCCATCTTCTCGTAGCCGATCTGCTTGTCCCATTCCGCGTCCACCAGGGTGTAATCCCATTTCATGTCCACCGCGTAGTCGACGAACTTCTTCTGCACGTCGAACACGGTAGCCTCATCCTTCAGCAACGGCCAGCTCCAGGAGGCATGGCCGGGCTGCACCAGCTTGGCGTCGAACTGGATGGCCGGCGCCGCGAGGTCGGTGCCGAGGGTCGAATCCATGACCGTATTCAGCGCCCCCACTGCCACCACGCGCCACGGGGTGGTCATGGTGCCCGACGTTTCAGCCAGCAGGCCGCCATTCGTGAATACTTCCGGCGGCGTCGGCCCGTCGATGCGGTACACGCCGCCGGGCGAAGCGGTCGCCAGGCGCGATGCATGGAACTTGCCGTCCATATTGGCTTCCGTCAGCGCGACCCAGGTTTCGCCGCTCTTGAACAGCGCCGGGAAGACCCAGCCCGCTTTCAGCGGCGCCGGCTTCCCGACAGGCATGTCGAGCTGGTAATGCTCCTCGTACGAAGGATTGGTCTTGCCCCAGCCCGTCTTGGCCACGGCCATCGGCTGCAGGAAGGCGCGAGTCTTGGGGTCGAACGCAAAACCGGTCGCTTCGCTCACGAAGCGCTTCACCGGAATCTTCGTGTCGGCCACGACGTAGCGGAATGCCAGCCCGTCGTCCGAGACGCGGAATGCCACGTCCATCTTCTGGCCGGCCGCATTGACCACGGAATACACCTGTTCATTGGCGCGGTAGTCGATGGCGCGGCGCTTGCCGACGGCCATGGTGTACTGCTCGGAGACCGTCCTGACCGGCGACACATCGGCGAGCTTGAGCTCCTGCGAGAAGTCCGCGCCGGCCAGTTTGAGGCCCAGCGGCGACGACAACAGCACCATCTGGCCGTTGCGCTTGACGGTGTATGACAGGGTCTTGTCCGGCTTCACCGCCACCGTCACGTCCAGCTCCTTGTTCGGGCTCTGGAGGGCGAGCGCGGAACTGCTCGCGAAGGCACATCCCAGCAGGATACTCAGGTTCTTCAACTTCATCTTGTCTCTTTGGTCAGGTTAGGATTTCGGCGGCGCGGCATCTTCCCAGCGCAGGTGCACCACCTTGTAGCCATTTTCGCGGATCGCCTTGAGTAGCAGCGGCAAGGCCTCGGCGGTCGGGCCGTTGGCATCGTGCATCAGGATGATGCCGCTGCCCGCGCTCTTCAGGCGCTCCACCAGGCGCGCGACCAGCACGTCGGCGCGCATATCGTTCGGGTAGTAGTCTTCAATGCCCAGGTCGACCGAGGCGATGGTGACCTTGCGTTCCTTGAGCGCCGCCAGGATGGCAGGCGTCTCCTCCAGGAACGGGAAGCGGTAGGCCGCCGGAGGCGCGCCGAATACGCTGGAAAAGGCCTGGATCCCCTTTTCCAGGTCGGCCAGCTGCGCCGCCACCGGCATCGATTTCAGCGGCGGGTGCGCGTAGCTGTGCAAGGCCGGCGTGTGGCCCGATTCGGCCACGCGCCTTCCCAACTCGGGATGCTTCTCGAGGTTCACGCCGGTCATGAAGAAGGTCGCCCTGGTGCATTCCGCCGAAAGGGTTTTCAGGACCCGGTCCAGGGTTTCCGGATTGGGGCCGTCGTCGAAGGTCAGCACCACCTCGCCCGGCTGCAAAGGCAGTTGGCCATATTGCACCCTGCCGTAGCCTGCGTATTCGCGTTTCAGCGTCAGGGTGCGCGACGTGCCCAGTGTACCAGGCGCGCACTGGGCGGCCGCATCCAGTCCGGCGCCGGCGCAAGCCAGCGCAAACAACAGGCGGGTGAGTAGTGGGGACATCATTTCACCTCCAGTTCGAATCCGTTGGCGGGCACGTCGTCCGCGCTGAACAGGTTGACGAAGGGCGCATCGCTCCAGGCGTAGCGCACCTTGGTGGCGTGGGCGGCCGCCGCGCCGCGCAGCCTGACGGCATCGCCTTCGACGGTCGCCTGCACGTACTTGCACGCCTCCTTGACGCAAGCCTCGAAGCCGATCGCCGTGTCCGACGAATAGGTGCGCAGGCCGCCGTTGGTGTCGCTGAAACGTACCACAATATCCTTGCCCTTGCGGCTTGCCGATACCGCCTGCGGGCCGCCCGGCGTCACCTTCTCGCCGTACGCGACAGCCCGCGCGGCACGCGCCAGGCGTTCGCCGACGATGCGCTTCTGGCCCGGGTGGATGTCGGAACGGTCGCCGAAGTCGAACGTCACCGCCAGCCCCGCATGCGGATCGTTGCGGACCGCTTCAGTCTGCACCTGGCGCAGCTCGGCCCATGCCGAGTAACCCGGCTTGGTCGAGACCGAACCGAAGGAAGTCAGTTGCACCACCATGAATGGCAGCTCCGGCTGGCCAAACGTCTTGCGCCAGTCTTCGAACAGCAGCGGCATCAGCTTGCGGTAGGCCTCGGTCGCGCCGGCATTCGCCTCGCCCTGGTACCACGCCGCCAGCTTGAATTTATAGCCGGCCAGCGGTGCGATCATGCCGTTGTACATGGTGACCATGCCGGTGGGCGGATCCCACGGCGCCGCCGGCTGCGACGCCTTCACGTGGGAACCGACCTGGTACTTCCAGCTGGCCGGCAATTCGACCCGGGTACCGTCCGCGGCACGCAGGTAACGCTGGCCGGCCGGACCGACGAGCCCACCGCCGTTGTCGTCGTCCAGCACGCGCACCGCGATCACGTTCCTGCCGGCTTTCAGCACGCCCTTCGGCACGGAATATTCGCGCCCTTTCCACCAATTGATGTTGGCGCCGACGCGCACCCCATTCACCCAGGTGGTATCCGCCGTGGCGATCTGGCCGAGCATTAGCTGGTTCATGGCGCCGGCCTGCTCCGCCGTCAGCTCGACCGAGGTGCGGAACCATGCCACACCGCGATGCTTGCTGACCGATTCGATGCCAGACTCGCTCCAGCGTGCGCCCAGTTCCATGCTGGGCCACTGGCTGTCGTCAAATTCCTGCGAGGCCCATCCCCGTTGCGCGCGAGCGTGGGGATCGACCTTCTGCCACCAGGCTTCCTGGCGCGCTTCCTCGGCGCGGGCACCCAGCGCCGGATCGGCGGCATAATTGTCCAGGACGTCCAGCGCGGGCCCGTAGTCGGGAAGCTTGCGCAGCGAGGCGCTGCTGATCCAGCTCTCGATGGTGCTGCCGCCCCAGCTGGCGTTCACGAAACCCACGGGAATGTTGTAGCGCCGTTGCAGCGAACGCGCCATGTAATAGCAGACTGCGGAAGCCTCGCCGGTGGTCGCCGCGCCCGCGACTTTCCACTGGGGGGGTGCCTTGAATTCATCCTGGCGGGTCGCCACGCTGGCACTGGCGATATTGGCGAAGCGGATGTTCGGGTTGGCGGAGTATTCGACATCCATCGGCGCGTTGGTCGCGATGGCCATCCGCAGTTCCATGTTCGACTGTCCGCCGCACAGGAAAACGTCGCCGACCATGATGTCGTTCAGGGCGGTGGTGCTGCCGTTCGCGCTGGCGCTCAGCACATAAGGACCGCCGGCGGCCATGGCCGGCAACTGGGCACGCCAGGCACCGCTGCCATCCGCCACGGCTTGCACGGTCTTGCCATTGAAGCTTACGGTAACCGGGGCGGCGGCTGGTGCCTTGCCCCAAACAGTAATCGGCTGGTCGCGCTGCAGGACGGCGTGCTCGCCAAAAATGCCGGCGAAGGTCGCCGCCTGGGTGGCTGCACCGGCCGGCGCCATCGCCGCCATTGCAATGACGCCGAACCCGCCGGCGAACGTATGGCAGGCCCGCTGCCAGCGCTTCTTGAAGTCCATACTTTTCGAATAGCCGTTATTTGGAACCATGCAATTGTGCGGGCATGGTTCAGGCAGCGGCAATTACGAAAGTGACCAAGCCCTACAACGATATTTCGTATCAGGGCGCGGGCAGCGGCGCCCCTCAGTAGGCGACGGTAAAGCGCCGGCGCGAATGGGCCGGGTGCTCCAGCTCATCCAGCATGGCAACCGCGTAGTCCTGCACCGAAATGCGGCTGCGGCCCTGGTCGTCCGTCAGCAGCTGGTCACCGCCGAGGCGGAACCTGCCGGTCCGCTCGCCCGGTTCGATCAGGGCGGCCGGGCTCAGGAAGGTCCATTCCAGTTCCGGCTCCTTGCGCAATTTCTCCAGGGTGTCGCGCGCCCCGAGGGCCGATCCCTTCCACTGGGCGGGGAATTGGGGTGTATCGACGGCCTGCACACCTGGCGCCACCTCCAGGCTGCCGGCCCCGCCCACCATCAGCAGGCGCGGCACGCCGGCCTGCTTGGTAGCAGCGAGGATCGAATCAACGCCACGGCCATAATATTCGCGCACGTCCTGCTGCGCATGGCCGCTGAAGGCGCTGATCACCGCGTCGTGTCCGGCGAGCTGGCTGGCCAGCTTCTGCTGGTCAAGCACGTCGGTACCGAGTACCGTCAGGCCGGCCTGCGGCGCCAGCCGTTCGGGGCGGCTGACCAGTGCGGTGACCTGGTGGCCGCGGGACAGCGCCTCGGCCAGCAAGCCACTGCCCACGAAGCCGGTTGCGCCGATCAATGCGATTTTCATGAAAAACTCCTGGTTGGTTGAAGATGGATTCAGTATGAGGTCTTTACGAAGCCGCGATAAGTGGGCAGAATTCGCAATCACTATGAAGCCAACCTTAACAATCGATCGCCTGAAGCGCATGGCCGTCTTCGCCCGCGTGGTGGAAGCCGGCTCGATGAGCGCAGCCGCGCGCGAGCTCGGGATGACCACGTCGGCCGTCAGCCAGCAAGTGCGCCAGCTGGAAGCGGAAACCGGCCTGGCCCTGCTGCACCGCTCCACCCGGCACCTGAGCACCACGGAGGCGGGCCAGGCCTACTACGAAGACTGCGCGGCCATGCTGCTGGCGGCGCAAACGGCGGAGCAGCGCCTGTCCGACCTGCGCGACGAGCCGCGCGGCGAATTGCGTATCGCCTTCCCGGTGGGTTTCAGCGCCCATGTCGCGGCGGCCCTGGCGCCGCTGCTGCGGGCCCACCCGCACCTGTCGCTGCGACTGTTCGCCGAAGACCGGCGCATCGACCTGATCGCAGAACGCATCGACCTGGCCATCCGCGTCGGCACGCTCACCGACTCCAACCTGGTGGCGCGCCGCCTGGCCGAATGGCGCCAAGTGCTCGTCGCCTCCGCTTCCTTCGCGCAGGAACATGGCTTGCCGCGGTCGCCGGAAGAACTCGCGCGTTACCCGGTGCTCAACCTGAGCGTGATCAACCAGACCGAATTCATCGAGCTGCACCGCCCCGGCGAACCTGCCCACCGCGTGCGCGTCAACGGCTCCGTCGCCGGCAACAGCTTCGTCGCACTCCGGCACATGATGCTGCACGGTTGCGGCATCATGCGCATGCCCGGTCCGGATGCGGCGCCCCTGGTGGAAGCCGGGCTGGCGGTAGCGGTGCTTCCGGAAGGGTCGATGGCGCCGATGGGCGTCTATGCGCTCACCGTCCAGCGCGATTCGCAGCCCGCCAAAGTGCGGTTGGCGATTGCCGCCATCCGCGAATACCTCGACAATATGCCGTCCCACTGACACCCACCCGAGCCAGACGAATACGCCATGCGCCCTGCCATGAACAAAACCGCTGCAGTCACCCTCCTGTTTATTTCACTGTCAGGCAACGGTGCGGCCGCCGCCGAATCGCCGTGCGAAGGCATGCTCCGCGCCAGCCAGCCCGGCGTGCAGATGCAGTTGCCCAAGACGGTCCCGCGCGACGCGGCGCTGCCGGCGCATTGCGTCGTGCAGGGCATGATTGGTGCGCGTACCGGCGCGGATGGCAAGCACTATGGCATCCAGTTCGAAATACGGATGCCCGAAGACTGGCAGCAGCGGCTGTTGTTCCAGGGCGGTGCCGGCCTCGATGGTTTCCTGGGCCAGGCAACCGGAGGGATTCCGCTGTCCAGTTCCTCCGCCAGGCCCGCCCTCGCCCGGGGCTACGCTGTGGTCTCGATGGATGGCGGCCACCAGGGCCAGGACGCCTCCTTCGCCCGCGACCAGCAAGCCCGCCTCGATTACGCTTACGCCGCCATCGGCAAAGTGTGGGAGCAGGCCAAGCGCATCGCCGGGCTCTATTACGGGCAGCCGGCGAAATATGCGTATTTCATGGGTTGTTCCAACGGCGGGCGCGAAGCCATGATCGCCGCGCAGCGCTACCCGACGGAATTTGACGGCATCGTCGCCGGCAATCCAGGCTTCCGCCTCAGCTGTGCCGCAGTGGCGGAGGCATGGGATACCAGGGCCTTCATGAGCATCGCGCCGAAAGATGCGGCCGGCCGCCCGGTCCTGGCGGAGGCATTCAGTCCGGCCGACCTCAAGCTGGTGGGCGAGCGGATTGCCGCCGAATGCGACGCGCTCGATGGCATCAGGGACGGCCTGGTCAACAACCACGGCGCCTGCCGCTTCGATCCCGCCGTCCTGCAGTGCCCGGCCAAGGGGAATGGCGCTTGCCTCAGTGAGCAGAAAGTCCGGGTATTGCGCCAAGTCTTTGCCGGCCCCCGCAACAGCGCCGGGCAAGCGCTGTACAGTTCCTGGCCCTACGACACCGGCATTGCCGCCGACGCCTGGCGCGCCTGGAAGCTGGGATTCTCGAAGGACGCCGCGAGGCCCGATGCGCTCAATGCGACCCTGGGCGCCGAGGCAATGAAGAACTATTTCATGACGCCGCCGGACGAACGTTTCGACGTCCTGGCCTTCGACTTCGACCGCGACGCGCGCCGCGTGGCACAGACAGGCGCCTTGAACGATGCCGTGTCGACGTACATGACCACCTTCGCTTCGCGCGGCGGCAAACTGCTCATTTACCATGGCATGTCGGACCCGGTGTTCTCCGCCAACGACATCATGCGCTGGTATGAGGACCTGGCCGCGGACACCGACGGCGGCGACATGGCGCGCACCCGGCAATGGGCCAGGCTGTTCCTGGTGCCCGGCATGACGCACTGCGGCGACGGCCCGGCCCTGGACAACTTCGACCCACTGGCCGCCATCGAGCGCTGGGTGGAGCGGAAGGAAGCCCCTGGCTCGATTCCCGCGAGGGGCAAGGCATTCCCGGACAAGTCGCAACCGCTGTGCCCTTATCCCGAATTCGCGCAGTACCAGGGCGGCGATGCCAATGACATCAGGTCGTATCGCTGCGCGGCCGGGCTACGTCCCCAGCGGCCAGGCCATGCCGATGGCGAGGGCGATAAACAGTAAGCCCGTGCCGCGCTGCAGGCGCGCCATACCCGGCCCCGCGAGGACCCGCGTGCCAACGGTGCCCGCCGCGATCACATAGGACAGGTGGGAGACGAAGGTGCATGAAACGAAGGTCAGGCTGAGCAGGAGGAAGCTGCGCACGTCCACCTGCCCCGGCGGCAGGAATTGCGGGAACACCGCGGCAAAGAACAGGATGGCTTTCGGATTGCAGCAGGCGACCAGCATCCCGCGCCGGAACAGCGCCAGCCGGCTGCCAGTTTCCGCCGCCACCAGGCCGGCCGCGCCGCTGCCCGGCGTGCCCTGCCCCGCAACCCGCCACTGCCTGACGCCAAGCCAGGCAAGGTAGCCAGCGCCGGCCAGCTTGAGCGCGGCGAGTGCCATCGGGCTGCGGTGGAACAGCAGGCCGACACCGCTCACCGCCAGGCAGGCCACCACGAACACACCGGCCGCATTGCCCGCCGAGCTGTAGGCGGTGCGGCGCGCGCCAACCGCCAGGCTGGTCGAAATGGCCAGCAGGACGCCCGGGCCAGGGCTGAAGCTCGCGGCCAGCGCCAGGCACAGGAAGGCAAACCATGTGGCAAATGTCATGGCTCAGGACTCGTGATCCAGGCCATGTGCGGCAAAGCCGGGGCGTCCGGCCAGGCGCTCGTAATAGGCTTTCACGGCGGGCAGCACGGCATGTTCGATCGGCGTCGAGACCCAGCGATGCACCGACAGGCCGAGCACGATGTCGGCCAGTGTGAACTGCGGCCCTGCCGCGTACGCGCCCGTCTCCGCCAAACGCTCATCGAGGATGCCCATCATGCGGTTCCACGCAACGGCACTGGCCGCAATCGCGTCCGGATCGCTGTGCGCCGCGCTCTTGCGCACCAAGGCCATGAAGGCATAGCGCCAGGCGTTGTTCAGCTCCGTGGCCTGCCAGTCCATCCACTTTTCAACGTGTGCGCGGGCGAGCGGATCGGCCGGCAGCAAATCCGTGCGGCCGTGGCGCGCGGCCAGGTAGCGGCAAATGGTGTTCGACTCCCACAGTGTTTCATCGCCGTCTCGCAGCACCGGCACCAGACCGCGCGGGTTGAGGCGCAGGAATTCCGGCGCGGTGGTGGGCAGGCCCGGCTCGCCCCAGGGCTCCAGTGCGTAAGGCAGGCCGATTTCAGCGCAGGTCCACAGCACCTTGCGAACGTTGATTGAAGTGGGTTTTCCAAGGATGGTCAGCATGGCGTGACAAATGAGTGATCAAGTGCGGCCAGTATCCCACTCAGCCAGGGAATTAAAAATCCCCTAAAATGAACAACATCTTTAACTCATGATTAAGAATCGATGGACAAGATGCGCAGCATGGAAGTGTTCGTGCAGGTGGTGGACGCCGGCAGTTTCAGCGCGGCCGCCCGCGCACTCGATATGTCCACCGTCATGGTCAGCAAGCACGTCGCCGCACTGGAAACACTGGTCGGCGCCCGCCTTCTGCACCGCACGACGCGCAGCCAGAGCCTGAGCGAGATCGGCGAGCGCTATGTCGAGCAATGCCGCCAGATCCTGCAGCTGGTGCGGGAAGCCGAAACCGGCGCGATGGCCATGCGAGCGGCGCCGCGCGGCACGCTGAAAGTGAGCGCGCCGGTGGCTTTCGGCAGCCAGTGCCTGGCGCCGGCCATGGCGGAATACCTGGACCGCCATCCCGAGGTGAGCCTGGACCTGGAGCTGTCCAACCGCCTGTCGGACGTGGTGGAAGAAGGACTGGACGCTGCGGTGCGCATCGGCCACCTGAAAGACACCGCCATGGTGGCGCGCCCCCTGCGGCCGCTGCAGATGATCATCTGCGCCGCACCGGGTTACCTCAAGCGCCACGGCACGCCGCGCACGCCGGCCGACCTGGCGCGGCACCAGTGCATGAATTTCACGCACTGGCGGCATGAGACGCGCTGGCGTCTCGCCGGCCCCGCCGACGCGGACGCATCGCCCCCCGCCTGCCGCATGCGCTCCAACAACGGCGAGGCACTCCGCCAGGCTGCCATCGCCGGCCTGGGCATTGTCATGCAGGCCGAAGCCATGCTGGCGGACGAAATGGCGCGCGGCCGCCTGGTGCCGATCCTGCGCGATTACTGGCCCACGCCACGCCCCATGCACCTGATCTACCCGCGCGACCGACAGTCGACGCCCAAGCTATCCAGTTTCGTGGAGTTCGTGGTGGAGCGCTTCGGCCTGCACTGAGCCCGCAGGAACTGCCAGGGTCTACTCCCAGGCCCGCGCCTTCGAGCGGTATGCCGTCCAGGTGAAACCCACGCCCAGCGAAAGGCCGCTGTTCTTGCGGAACAGCGGGCTGTCGCGATTCGCCGCATGCGAATAGTTGTCGTAACGGGCGAAGTAGAACAGGCGCCAGTCCTGCGCCAACTCGTGCGACAGGCTCGCGCCGATGCGCGTCATCATGAACCCGCCCACAGCCCGGTAGGCAGGACGCCAGGTGTTGGCATATTGCGGTGCGACCTCATAGAAATACTGGTTCAGGCGGGCGTTCCCGAACACCGCGCCAATGTTCGCATCCGCCCGCCAGCCATGCTCGCCGGCTCCTCTCGTTTCGAGAACGACCCGCGGCTCGAACACCAGGCCCTGGCGCCGGAAACCATTGCCGATTTCGAGCGGCGTGCGTAAAGGCACTTCCAGGCGCACACGGTTTGCCGCCGACGGCTCGGACAACAACACTTTCAACCGCGGACCGAATTCCAGCAGCGAATGCAAGTCCGGCATGCCGGAGCGCGCCGCCACGTCATCGGAACGGGCAGGCAGGGACAGGGCAACGCCGAGATCCAGCTCGACACGCTCGCTGTTGAACAAGCGGGCACTCACGCCGGAGCGGTCCGCCCGCAGCACCTTGCCGCGATAGATCAACATCGGCAATACCAGCGCGCGCCCGGAGTGGTCGGCGGAACCGGGGTAGGCAGGTGTCGATGCCGCACCCCCGAAGAGGCCGGCCTCCCACAGCGGCAGGTCCGGCGCCGGCGCTACTTGCTGTCCGGCGGCCGGCAGCGCCGTGGCCAGCATCGCCATCCCGGCTGCCAATGGCCGGACTACGTCGTGGAATCGGTAAAGCGCGGAAGAAGCATCCATCTTTCGATAAGCGTCTGGGTTGGTGGGCACAAGCGAAAATTGTAGCATTGCCAACTCAGCGGCCGGCGGCAGGCGATGACGGCGCCGCCTTTGACACAGATCATTGCCGCCCAACTTGGCAGCCGATACTGTCGCAACTGACTTCAAGCGATCAGGGAAAGGTTGTTCTATGGCGCAGCGTACCGTTCTGGCCTCGCTCCTGCTGGTGTTTGCATTGCTGCCGGGACCGCCGCCTGCCATGGCCCAGGAGCCTGCATCGATCGCCAGCCTGCTCGATGCCTATCGCAGCGGGCAAATGGAAACAAGCCGGGCCTGGGGCCAAAGCATCGGCATGGTCCAGCAGTTCTACCAGGCGGCCGAATACCGTCCCGTATGGGGAGGTAACGCTTCGCCCCTCGCCCGGCAAGCGCTGCGCCAACTGCAGTCGGCCGCCGGGCACGGCCTGGCGCCCGAAGATTACACAGTCGATGCCGCCATGCCGGAACGCGGCCCGGTCACGCCGGCGCAGGCCGCCCGTTTCGAGCTGGCGCTGACGTCAGCGATGCTGCGCTTCCTGCACGACCTGCATACCGGACGCACCGCCCCAGACTTCACCTGGATCGAGGGCAGCCCACCACCACGCGATTTCGACGCGGTGTCGCTGCTGCATGCGGCACTCCGCCACCAGCAATTGGACGAGGCGGTGGCGGGGGCGCAACCGCCGCATGCCCTCTACCGCCGTGTCCAGCGCACCCTGGCCGCGTACCGCGCGCTGGAACCTCGTTTTCGCGACCTGGCGCCACTGCCCCCATTGCCGGGCGGCGCCGCGGTCTCGCCCGGAATGGAATATGCCTTCGCCGCCGAACTCCGGGCCCGGCTCGCACTCCTGGGCGATATGCCGGACAGCGCCGGCGACGCTGGCGGCGGCACGTATGACGAAGCGCTGGCCGACGGCGTCAGGCGCTTCCAGATGCGCCATGGGCTGCAGCAGGATGGAGTGATCGGCAAGGCAACCATGGCGGCATTGTCGGTCCCGCTGGCGCAGCGCATCCGCCAGCTCGAGCTGACACTGGAGCGCTTGCGCTGGATGCCGGCGCTCCCGCCCGGCCGCATCATCGTGATCAATGTTCCCTCCTTCCGCTTGTGGGCGCTGGATACCCGCGCCCAATCCGACGTCCCCCCGCTCGAAATGCGCGTGATCGTCGGCAAGGCCGCGCAAACGCCAACGCCACTGTTCATCGCCCGCCTGCGCCACGTGGAATTCCATCCGGCCTGGAATATCCCGCGCAGCATCGCGCTGCAGGAAATCGTGCCGAAACTCGTCCGCGATCCGAGCTACCTGGCCCGGCAGGACATGGAACTGGTGGACCGGGGCGGCGGCGTGGTCGATGGCATCCCCAGCGCCGCGGCACTGCGCTCCGGCGCCGTGCGGATAAGGCAGCGGCCTGGCACCGGCAATCCGCTGGGTGCGGTGAAATTCGCCATGCCCAATCCGATGAATATCTACCTCCACGATACGCCGGCCACCGAGCTCTTCGCCAGGCAGCGGCGCGACTTCAGCCACGGCTGCATCCGGCTCGAGCGGCCGGCGGAGCTGGCGGCCTTCGTCCTGCAGGATGTGGAAGGCTGGGACTTGCCCGCCATCCTGCAGGCGATGGATCCCGGCCCCACCAAGGCGGTTCCCCTCAGCGCCCCCATCCCCGTGGTGCTGTTTTATGCGACCGCCATGACGGACCGCCAGGGACGCGCGCTGTTCTCCGACGACATCTATGGGCTGGACCACAAGCTCCTTGACGCGCTGGCCTCCAGGTGAAGGCCGACCCGGCACCATTGCCGGGATTTTTGATCTGTGTCATTGCCGGGCGGCCGCCCCGCCCCGACACTCGAAGACATCCATACGCACCCTGGGGAGCAAGCCATGTTCAAGACGATTGTCGTCCACGTCAGTCCCGCCTCCGGCATGCCGGCAACGTTTGCCACTGCGGCCAGCCTGGCAAGGACCCATGGCGCACACCTGGTCGGTACCGCCGTCAGCGGCGTGGCGGAAATGAGCTATCTTGTGGCCACCAGCGCCGCCGTGGCAGTCATGCCGACCTTCGATATCGAATCCTTGCGCAACGATGCGCAGCAGCACCTGGACGCCTTCGGGCGCCAATGCCAGGGCGAAGCCCTGCCCTCGTACGAGACGCGCCTGTTCGACACGACCGCGGTGGAAGCGCTCCTGCTGCAGTCACGCTACTGCGACCTGCTGGTGGCCGGCAACCAGGACGTCACGGAAACCGGCCTCCTGACCACCGCCAGGCTGCCAGGGCACCTGGTGACGCGCTGTGTGCGGCCGGTACTGCTGGTGCCACCCGGCCACCATGCCAGGGACAACTTCAGCAAGGTCATGATTGCCTGGAATGGCAGCCCGGGCGCCAGCCGCGCGCTGGCCTTCGCCATGCCGCTGCTGTTGCGCGCGGCGCAACTGACGATTGTCGTCTGCAATCCGGACGATGAACGCATCGACATGGGCGCCGAACCGGGCGCCGACCTCGCGGCCTACCTGGCGCGCCATCACCGCAACGTGCAATTGCGCAGGATCGACACGGTGCAGCCGCCGGGCACTGCGCTGTGCGAACTGGCGCAGCAGCATTACGACCTGGTGGTGGCCGGCGCCTATGGCCATAGCCGGCTGCACGACTGGATGCTGGGCAGCACAACCGCCGGCCTGGTCGAACAATGCCCGGTTCCCTTGCTGATGACACAATGAGCGCCCGCCGATGAATGCACGCGACGACGACGCCGGCGCCGGGAACCTGCTGCTGGTGTCGAACGAGATCCAGCTGCTGCTGGCGGAAGAACGCACCGCCCTGTCGCTGCTACGCACCGGCATCACGGTGTTCGCGCTGCCCCTGTCCGTCCTCGGGCTGCTGATCGCCACCTCCGGCAATTACCACCTGCACGATGTGGTCATGCTGCTGTTGCCGCTGCTGGTGCTGAGCGGGGTGCTGGTGGTGCTGGGCAGCTACCTGGTCATCCGCGGCTTGCTGGTGGTGCACCGCTGCGACCTGCGGGTGCGTGAGCTCAAGCGCCGCAACCAGACCGTTGCCCATCTCATGGATTGAATGGGCGGCCCCCGCGCACGCGGCATGATCCATGTCATGGCCGTGGCGGCTGCGCAACGACACACTGGGCACGTCCTGACTACCTGAGGCAAGCATGTCCGTTCCTGTATCCCGCCGGCGGCGCTGGCTCTACGCCTTGCTGGGCGCCAGCCTGCTGGGCGCCGCCGCGCTGTCGCTCTGGTACCTGGCCGGCCCGCTTGAAGTGACGGTGACCCCCGTGTTGCGCGGGCCGGCAATCGATGCCATCTATGCCACCGGCACCGTGGAACCGACCGTCATGCTGCCGCTCGCGCCCCGCACCGGCGGCCGCCTGGCCGCGCGCCTGGCCGATGAAGGCGACCGCGTCCGCAAAGGCCAGCTGCTGGCCCGTTTTGACGATGCCGACCTGGCCGGCAGCGTCCAGGAACAGGCCGCCCGCGTCGACTACGCACGCAGCCACGACGCGCGCTTGCAGGCCCTGGCCGAACGCGGTTTCATCGCCAGCAGCGAGGCCCAGCGCGCCCGCTCCGAACTGCTGGCGGCGGAGGCGGCCTTGCGCCGGGTGCGCGCCCTGCGCGAGCAGAACGCCCTGCTGGCCCCGGCGGACGGCACCATCATCCGCCGCGACGGCGAAGTGGGCCAGTACCTCGCCCCCGGCCAGGCCCTGTTCTTCCTCGCCTGCTGCGCGCCGCTGCGGGTGACCGCCGAAATCGACGAGGAAGACATCAGCCGTGTCCGCGTCGGCCAGGCGGTCGTGCTGCGCGCCGATGCCTTGCCGGGCCAGGTGTTCGATGGCACCGTCAGCGAGGTGACACCCAAGGGCGACCCGGTGGCGCGCAGCTACCGCGTACGGATCGCGCTGGCGGCGCCCGGGGCGCTGCAGACCGGCATGACCGTCGACGCCAACCTGGTCGTGGCCAGGCGCGACCATGCCATGCTGCTGCCGGTCCAGGCCATCCGCGACAACGCGGTGTGGGTGGTGGCCGGCGACCGGCTGCAGCGCCGCACCGTCGTGCCCGGCGCGCGCGGCCCGCAACAACAGGAAGTGCTGCGCGGCCTGGAGGGCAATGAACGGGTGGTGGTGCCGGACGGCGCGCCGCTCAAGGCCGGACGCTGGGTGCGTCCCCGCGCGCCATAGGGGGCAGGCGTGCGCGTCCAGCTCACCATCGCCCTTGCGCAGCTGCGCCGGCGGCGCCGTTCCACCCTGGTATCGCTGCTGGGCATCATGCTGGGCGTCGCCTTCTTCCTGGCGGTCTCGGCCCTGATGCGCGGCTCGGAGCAGGATTTCCTGCAGCGCCTGGTCGACAACAGCCCCCATATCACCGTCATGGACCAGTTCCGCACGCCGCGGCTGCAGCCGGCGCAAGTGCGCTGGCCCGGGGCGGCCGTGGCCATCAGCAACGTCAAGCCGCCCGTCGAAACGCGCGGCATCCGCAGCTACCGCAGCAAGCTGGCGGCCATCGAACACTGGCCGGGCTTGCGGGTGGCGCCCGTGCTGCGCGGGTCGGCCGTGCTGAGCTTTGCCGGCCAGCAGCAGGGCATCAGCCTGTCCGGGGTGGTGCCGGCCCGCATGCAGGCCGTGTCGACCATCGACGAACAGATGGTGGCCGGCACGCTCGACGAGCTGGCCGCGTCGCCCAACGGCCTGGTGATCGGCCAGGGGCTGGCCGACAAATTCTCGCTCGGGCTGGGCAGCACGGTCAGCGTGGTGACCGCCGGCGGCGGCGCCCGGATCATGAAGGTCGTCGGCATCTTCCGCACCGGCAATGCCGCCTACGACGAAGGCGAGACTTTTACCCTGCTCAAGCGGGCGCAGGTGATCCTGGCACGGCCGGACCGTGTCAACCGCTTCATCATCCAGCTGGCGGACCCGCAGTCGGCCCGCAGCGTGGCCAGCGACATCGAGCGGCAACTGGGCTACAAGGCCGTTTCGTGGAGCGAAGCGTCGGAAGACCTGCTCAGCCTGTTAAAGGTGCGCAATATCATCATGTACAGCGTGGTCACCGCCATCCTGGTGGTGGCATCGTTCGGCATCTACAACACGATTTCCACCATTGTGGTCGACAAGCGGCGCGACATCGCCATCCTCAAGGCGATCGGCTTCGAAGCGGCCGACGTGCGCCGGATCTTTGTCTACCAGGGCATGATCATCGGCCTGCTTGGCAGTGCTGCCGGACTGGTGCTGGGCTACGGCATGATGCACGTGCTGGCACAGGTCGAACTGAAACCGCCGGGCGTCAGCGACATCGTCCACCTGCCGGTCTGGTGGGGCGCGGAGCAATACCTGCTGGCCGTCGCCTTTGCGATGGCGGCCTGCCTGGGCGCCGCCTACCTGCCGGCCAACAAAGCCGGCCAGCTGCAACCGGTCGACACGCTGCGGGGCGCCACATGAACAGCGTGCTGAAAGCCGAACACCTGGCGCGCCGCCTGGCCGGCGCGGTGCCGGTGACCCTGGTCGACGATATTTCGCTGGAAGTCCAGCGCGGCGAGTTCATCTGCATCATGGGGCCGTCCGGCTCGGGCAAATCATCCCTGCTCTACCTGCTGGGCCTGCTCGACAAACCGGACGCCGGCCAGCTCTGGCTGGACGGCGACAACGCCAGCCACTGCGACGACAAGCAGCTGGCGGCGCTGCGCCTGGCCAAGCTGGGCTTCGTCTTCCAGTTCCATTTCCTGCTCGCGGAATTCACCGTCCTGCAGAACGTGCTGCTGCCGATGCAGCGCCTGGGGCGGCGCGACGGTAATGCCGCGCGCGGGCACGGCATGGGCCTGCTGGACCGGCTTGGCATCGCCGAGCATGCGCACAAATATCCGTCCCAGCTGTCGGGCGGCCAGCGCCAGCGCGCCGCCCTGGCGCGCGCCCTGGCCAACGATCCGCTGCTGATCCTGGCGGATGAACCGACCGGCAACCTGGACTCCGCGGCCACGCTCAACGTGCGCCAGCTGCTGCGCGAACTGGCCGATGGCGGCCAGACCGTGGTGGCAGTGACGCATGATGCCGGCTTTGCCAGCGCTGCCGACCGTTGCATCGGCATTGTCGACGGCCGTATCGCGCCGGACTGGCAACCTGGCGCGGTCAAGCCCCTTGGCGCGGGGTGACCAGGACGTTGGATTTGTGGACCAGCACGGGGACGGGGCTGCTGTTCAGCACCCGCAGCGTCACGCTGCCGAGCAGGCGGTCCTGGTCGCCATGCCAGCCATGCGAGGCCATGTAGATCAGGTCGCATCCCAGGCGCGCGGCTTCCAGCAGGATCATGGCGTGCGGCATGCTGCCGCGCACCTTGCGGCAATCGTACGTGACGCCGGCGGCCTGCGCCGCCTCGCTCAACTGCGCGAGGTAACCATCGCCGATACGGTCGAACAGCGCCACCTGGCGCTCGGTGAGCCCCGGATCCATGTGCAGCATGCTTTCCATGGCGTCGGGTGGCAGCAGCGGGACCACGTAGAAGCCGTGCACACGGGCGCCCACCTGCCGTGCAAACTGGATCCCGCCCAGCACGGCACGCCGCGACAGCGCCGAGCCGTCGGTGGGCAACAGGATATCGTGGTACATGCTGGCCTCCGTGGCAGGCCGGCTAACGCCAATTGGACTGGAGCAAGCCCCATCCCAATTGTTCGCGCACGCGCTCCGGCGTGGCATACGGGCTGACATCGCCGCTTGGCAGTGGCACGAACGTGGTGCCGTTGCCCGGTGCCGGGCTGGCTGGGTTGGTGTCCATGATGCTTGCTCCCTGGTGCGGCAATCGTCACTTGCCATGCAACCAATGTAGGCCACGCACGCGGCCGGCGACATCAAGGAAGGCCGCGACCTGGTGTAGGGTTTCTCCCAACGCCACGCCGTAGTGCATCCCCTACGGCGGCGGAGTTTGCAACAGTCCACTGCGCCGGGTGCTTGAGTCTTATCTTTCCGACATGCGATACTACGGCTCACATACATGCCTGCACTGCAGGCGCTGGGGGGAATCATGCATGCCACAAGCCCACCAATTCTGCTGGTGGAAGATGATGACGTCGACGCCATGACCGTCAAGCGCGCCTTGCGCGCGATTGAGGTCAGCAACCCGCTGGTGCTGGCCGAACAGGGCGAGGCTGCGCTGGCCTACCTGAGCGCCCCCGGCAATGCGCCCCCTTGCATCATCCTGCTCGACCTGAACATGCCGATCATGAACGGCCTGGAATTCCTGCACCAGGTCAAGCAGCACAGCGAATGGCGGCGCATCCCCGTGGTCGTGCTCACCACCTCGGAAGAAACCATGGACCGCGATGCCAGCTTCGACCTTGGCGCCGCCGGCTTCCTGCCCAAGTGCAGCGATTATGGGCGCTTCCTCGACGTGATGCGGGCCTGGGACCAGTACTGGACCTGGAGCGACTTGCCGGTCTGACGCGGGGGCAGCGGCCGGCCCTGCCCCGACTCGGCTTTCCCGCCAGTTGATCCAGATCATGGCTGGCAGCGCCTGCGCTGGCGCAGACTGGCAGCATCAACCAGGAGGCCATCATGCATGCACCACTGCTCGTTTCCACTCTATGCCAGCGCAATGTCGTCACGGCGCAAGACAGTATCAGCGTCAAGGATGCCGCCGAACTGATGCGCAGGCACCACGTCGGCAGCGTCGTCATCACAGCGGGCAACCTCAATAAACCGGTCGGGATCGTGACCGACCGCGACATCGCCATCGTGGCCGTGGCGCGCGACTTTGACCCGCTCACCATGCCGGTTGCCGACATCATGTCCACGCAGCTGCACACCATCAGTGCTTCCCAGCCCGCCGTTTCAGCCTTGAAGGCGATGCGCCGCCACGGCGTGCGCCGTTTGCCCGTCACCGGCGAGTTCGATGAACTGGTCGGCATCATTTCACTCGACGACCTGCTGAATGCCTATGGCGCGGAACTGCTGCTGTTCGCGCAGGCGATGCGCCGCGAACGCGAAGCGGAACAGCGCGTGCGCGTCTAAGGCCTGGCGGCCAGCCAGGCCGCGCCCCCCATCATTGCTCCAGCGGCGCCTTCCAACGCAGCACCAGCTCGGCGCCGCCATGCGCGCGGGCGTGCACGGTCTTGCGCACGGACTGGCCCAGGTTGTCAGCGACCACCTGGTACTTGCCCGGCGGGACCTTGAAGAAGACATACGGGCCGTCGCTGGTCGCTTCGGCCACGGTACGGCCCTGCGCGTCGAGCAGCGTCACCTTCACCCCGGCGAAGAATTCGCCGGTTTCCGCCGCCAGTGTGATGCGCAGGTTGTACTGCGCGGCAGCGGCGCGGAAAGCATTGGCCTCGTCCAGGCCGATGCCCCCGGTCACGAAGCTGACCGCGCCCTGCGTCTGCGGCGCCGGCATCGGCAGTTCGCCCGCCAGGCAAGCCTGTCCCGCCAAGGTGCACAGCATCGCTGCGCACAAACGATAAAAGTGTTGCATGTCTGGCCTCCTGAAGCTCCATGGAAAAATGTCGGCGCCTTGCACCTGCCGCCATGGTAGGCATGCGGCCGCCCAGCGAGACATGATCCAGGTCAAGCCACACCGACTTGATCCAGATCAAAAAACTCCCAAGATCCGGCGCGAGCCCGCATTCCGTGGTGGACGCTGCGGCGCTTGCCAACTAGCCTGACTGTATCGATTGACCCGACCTTAAGATGGAGGAAACCATGTCCTATCGAACCATCCTGGTGCACGTCGACCGCACCGCAGCGGCGCCAGCCCGCATCAAGCTGGCCGCACAACTGGCGGCGCGCGAGGGCGCGCACCTGACCGGCAGCGCCATGAGCGGTGTGCCGCGCTTCATGTATGCCGGCGACCCCTTCGATGCCAGCGGCGCCATCATTGGCGACTACCTGGAGCTCGCCGCCAAACGCGCCAACCAGGCCCTCGACCAGTTTGACGAGATCACTGCCAGGATGGGGCTGTCCTCGGTGGAGCGCCGCAACAGCAAGGACGATGAATATTCCGCGCTGTGCCTGCAAGCCCGCTACGCCGACCTGGTGGTGCTGGGCCAGGCCATGCCCGGCGGCGGCGAGGCGGCCATGCTGCGCGACCTGCCCGAGCATGTGATCCTGCACTCCGGCAAGCCGGTGCTGGTGGTCCCGTATGCCGGCGACTTCCCGACGCTGGGCGAGCGGCCGCTGGTGGCATGGGATGGCAGCCTGGAGGCAGCGCACGCGGTAGCGGCCGCGCTGCCGCTGCTGAAGCGCAGCGGCAAGGTCACGCTGGCCGTGTTTGGCGCCGAGCCCGGCTACGATGCCCACGGTGAAGAGCCGGGCGCCGATATCGCCCTGTACCTGGCACGCCACGGCGTCAAGGTGGAGGTGCAGCGCCTGCCCGACCCGGTCGACGTCGGCAACGCCATCCTGTCGCTGGCGGCCGACCTCAATGCCGACCTGCTGGTGATGGGGGCCTACGGCCACAGCCGCCTGCGCCAAGTGCTGGTGGGCGGCGCCACGCGCACCATCCTCGAGAGCATGACCCTGCCGGTGCTGATGGCGCATTGATGAACGCCTGCTGGCAGCCCAGCCAGCCCGCCTCGCTGCGCAGCGGGCAGCGCCATGGCGGGCGGCCGGCCTGCACCGCGTTGAGGTCGCGCCGGCCCTGGCCGCGCACGCCCGCTACGCCTGGCCGGGCGAGGCGAACTGGCGGAACAGCGGCACCAGCCGCCCGTGGTAGGTGTCACGGGCGATTTCGGCATCGGTCACCGCGACTTGCGCCATCGGCGGCTTGCCGCACAGCGCGGCCATCTCCGCCAGCGCGCTGTCGCCGCCACGGCCGCCCATGGTGCAAAACAGTGCCACGCGATTGAAATCCTGGCAATGCTGCAGGATATAGCTGCGCATCGGGCTGGCCACCTGCCCGGCCCACACCGGCGCACCAAGGATCACCAGCGCATAGTCGGCGGGACGGTTCTCGGCTGCGAGGATGGCCGGCTGCTGGCGCCGCACGGACTCCCACACCGAACGCAGGAAGCCCAGCGGTCCGGCGCGGCCCCGCGCTTCGCGGATCAGCTCGAAGTCTGCGCCGCAGGACGCGGCAATTTCACGGCCCAGCCTGGCGGTCAGGCCGCTACGGGAATAGCATACGACTAAACAGGAACGCATGATGGGCTCCTCCAGGAACGGTACAGCGCACGGGCGCTGCCACCACAGTAGACGCTGGCGCCGCGGCTGAACATGATCCAGGTCAGGAAAGCGGCTGCCGTCCCGGGGTGGCCGCTGGCTGGTAACCAACTATCAGGCACTATGGCATAATGGGCCGCCACCCACTTTGCCGACTGCGGGCAAGCAGCCATCCATGACGAGACCTCCCAGCACGGTGCACGCCACCGTATGCCTCGCGGCACTGCTTGCGGCGCTTGGCGGCCACGCCCACGCTGGCGCGGCGCCCGGCTGCAAGCGCACCATCGTCGTGGCCAGCAGCCAGGTCGGGCGTGCCATGACCATCGGCCCCGACAACACCGTCCGGGGCGCCGTCAAGGATTTTCTCGACCTGGTGAGCCGGCGTACCGGTTGCACCTTCAGCTATGTCCCGGTAGCGCGCTCCCAGGCCTGGATCATGGTCGAGTGGGGCCGGGCCGATATCATGCCGGCCGCGGTGCAAAACCATGCGCGCGACCAGTTCGCGCAATTCATCCCGACACACCAGGTCAGGCCGATGCTGCTCACGCTCGACCGCAACCTGCCCGCCATCGCCACGACAACCGAGCTGTTGCAGGCCGGCCTGCGGGTCGGCGTGGTGCGCGTTTACGATTTTGGCCCGGCCTACCGCGCGCTGGTGGATGGCCTGCAGCGGCAAGGCAGGCTGCAGGCCGCCGCCGACCCGCATGCCATCGCCAGTTTGTTGCGCAACGGGCGCATCCAGGCTGCGCTCCTGCCGCCGGCCGCCTTCGCCGATGCCGGCGAAGCGCAGCAGCTGGCGCGGCGCCTGCAATGGCGCGAACTGGGCGACCTGCCGCGCGTGCCCATTGGCTTTTACCTTTCCACCACGGTCCTGGACGACGCCGACCGCGCCATCCTCCACGAAGCGATACGGCAGGCCGTGGCAGGCGATGCCTATGCCAGGGCGATGCGCCAGCACTATCCACCGTGGGCCTTGCAGGACGTCAGCGGCAATTGAACGCGGTGTCGTGCAGGACTAGAAGAACCACTGCAAGTGGCTGTACAGCACGTCCGGCACCCGGCCGAACTCGCTGTCCCGGCGGCCCCCGCCAAATTGCTGGAAGCCCAGCGCCCACTCCAGGTCGCTGCGCAGCGAGCACGTGATGGACGGCGACAGGTAGTGGCTGCGGTCGGACAGGTTGCGTACGGCATACAGGCTGACTTTCCAGAGCGGCGTGAGCTCGTAGCCGGCATAGACGCCCGCATAGCGGTGGCCCGGCGCCGCCGCAGCCGGTCCGCCATTGCGGAACAGTTCGGCTGACAGCGTCAGCGTATTGCCAAAGGCATAGTCGAGCCCAAGCAGCATGCGGCGGTAGCCGCGCCCGGCGGCCGGCCGCAGTTGCGCCGCTTCCGCCCGCACGCCGAAGCCGCCGAGCTGTGTCGCCAGGTCCGCGCCCAGCAGGTGGCTGTCGCCGAACTTGCCCCAGGCCAGCGAGTAATCGATGCCGCGCCCATTGCCGTGCACATGCGCTGCCGCACTGGCCTGGTGCCGCGCGTGGGCCGGCGCATACACCACGCTGAGCCGTTCCAGCGGCCCCAGCTTGTGCTCGACCAGCAGCGCGTCCACCCCGGGCCGTTCCTCGCGCTCAAGCTGGGTTGCCGCAATCGGATTCAGCACATCCAGCGGACTCCAGAAGCGCCCGGTTCCCCAGGCGATGCGCTGGCGGCCAACCTTGACGTCGGTAGCGCCATGGCGCACGGTCAGGCTGGCGCGGTACAGCCGGTGGCGGCCCTGCACGTCGCGCCGCGCCAGGTAGCGCTGCTCCGCGCGCCAGTATTGCCCGCTTGCCTGTTGCTGCTGCAAGGCGAACTGCGCGGTGTGCAGGTAACTGCCGGCCAGCAGTTCATTGTCGTACTGCAGGTCCAGGCTGGCCGCCGGCGCCAGGGGCCCCTGCAGCTTGAGGCGGGCACGGCTGACGTCCAGCAGGTAGCTGCGCTCCGGTCCGGCCAGCGTGCTGGATTGGATCGCCAGGTTCTTCAGGTAGCCGCTCAGGGACAGGTCCGGCGCCGCCTGGCCGTCTTGCGCGCAAGCCTTCGCCGCCACGACCAGCAAGGCCGCCAGCAGCCTAGCCATGGCGGATGGCCTCGATCGGTTGCAGGCGCGCCGCCTTCCAGGCGGGGTACAGCGTGGCCAGCACACTCAGCGCCAGCAAGGCGCCGGCCGGCAGGATGGTGCTGCGCAGCGCCAGCTCGGGATAAATCATGCCGGTCAGGCCGGGGATGGTGGTGATGCCCTCGGCGTAGCGCGACATGTCGATTCCCGCGCTGTTGAAATACGCGACCACCGCGACCCCGCCCAGGAAGCCGATCAGCAGGCCGCACAGCGACAAGACCAGGGCTTCGTACACCACGATGCGCACCACCCCGCCCGGCGCCGTGCCCAGGGCCAGCATGATGCCGAACTCACGGGTGCGCTCCAGCACCGACATCAGCAAGGTATTCATCACCCCGATCGCCACCACCGCAAACACGATGCCGACGACCAGGCGCAGGTTGAGGCGCACATAGCCGATCATCTGCGACACTTCCGGCAACAGTTCCTGCCATGGCAGGACGGCCAGGGCCGGATCCTGCCGCTCCCGCAGCGCCGCTGCCACCGCAGCCACGTCATCGCGCTCGCGCAAGCGCAGCGCCAGCGCCGACAGGCGCCCTTCGAGCCCCAGCAGCGCCTGCGCACTGGCCAGGTTCACGAAGCCATAGCCATGATCGAAGGCCGGGCTTTCCGTGGCAAAGATGGCGCCCACCCGGTAGGCGGCCGACGCCACGGTGCCATCGCGGGCCTGCGCCATCACAATGAGCTTTTCGCCCTCGCGCACCCCAAGTTCAGCCGCCAGCGCGCGGCCGATGGCCACGTCGCGCGGCCGCGCCGGTTCCAGCCAGCGCCCCTGGCGCAGCGCGCGGTCGATGGCGGTCACACGCCGCTCCTGGGCCGGGTCGATGCCTACCAGGTTGACGATCGCCGACTTGACGGCGCTGCTCACCAGCACCTGGGCCTGCACGCGCGGCGCGGCCGCCACCACCGCAGGGTGGCGGCGGGCGGCGGCCAGCGCCACGGCGTCCTGCGCCAACGAAAATTCCGGTGCCATATCGTCGCGGAAGCGCGCGTGCTGCACCTGCAGGTCGCCCGTGATGTAGCCCGTCGAATTGGTGACCAGTTGCGACAGGTAACCCTGCACGAAACTCAGCAGGAAGACAAATGCCCCCAGGCCGAAGGCGCTGGCGGAGGCGGTCAGGATGGCGCGGCGGCGGTTGCGCCCGACGCTGCGGGCGGCAATCTTCAGGAACAGCGGCAGCGGCCCGCCGCCGCCGCCGGCACGGCTGCCGCTGTCGTGGGCGCCGCCCTTGATGGCCTGCACCGGGTCCAGCCGCACCGCGCGCCAGGCCGGATACACCGCAGCCACCAGGCTGGTGCAAAAGACGATGGCGGACAGCAGCAGCAGCCGGTCGGCGCGCGCCATCGGATAGACCACCCCGGTCAGGCCTTGCATCGACTCCATGGCCTTGTCATAGTGGCTGAGGTCGATGCCCGCCTGGCCCCAGTGCCAGGTCATGCCCAGCCCGGCGCCGGCGCCGCAGGCCAGGCCCAGCACGCCCAGGATGCAAGCCTCGGCAAACACGAGCCGCGTGAGCTGCGCGCCGCTGGTGCCGAGCGCCATCATCACGCCGAATTCGCGCAAGCGCTCCATCACGCCCATCAGGACCGTGTTGGTGACCCCCACCGCCACCACGACGAACAGCACCAGCAACAGAATAATGGCCAGCACGTCGTGGAACCTGGTGGACTGCACCACCGTGGGCAGCAGCGCTTCCCAGGCCAGTCCCTCGTAGCCGGGCCCCAGCCTGGCCGCGGCACGCGCCGCCAGCGCGGCGGCCTGGCGGCGGTCCTGCAGGCGCACCACGACCGCGCTCACGCCGTGGCCGGCGGCCAGCAGGTCCTGCGCCGCGGCCAGCGGCATCAGCACCAGCGCCCCGTCCAGCATGTCCATGTGCGCATCGAAGATGCCGCGCACCCGGTAACGGCCGGCCCCCACCGCGCCATCGGCCGCCTGCGTCAACAGCACCACCTCGTCGCCCAGGCGCGCGCCAAGGATCTCGGCGGCCTTGTCGCCGATCACGATTTCCCGCGCGTCAGCCGAAGACAGGTAGCTGCCCTGCACAATCGTCCGGTGCAGCGTGGTCAGCGCCTGCTCCTGCCCGGGGTCGACTCCCATCAACATCACGCCACGCGACTTGTCGCCCAGGCTGGCGACGGCCATCGCCTCCAGGCGCTGCGCGGTGGCGACGATCCCCGCCTCGCCGGCCAGTGCCGCCAGCACCGGGCCCGGGTCGTCCATCACCAGGTCCAGCGTCTGGTTGTCATGGTAGCCGCTGCGGTGCAGCTGCACGTGGCCCGCCACGTAACGCGTCGAGTTCTCGATCATCTGGTCGTTCACGCCTTCGATGAACGACCACAGGAAGAACAGCGCGGCCAGCCCGACCGCCATGGCGGCAATCGTCAGCGCGGAGCGGCGCGGATTGCGGAACACGTTGCGCCAGGCGAGCCGCCACAGCATCATTGCACCTCCTGGCCGACGACCTGGCCGTCCTTCATGCGGACGATGCGTTTGGCGCGTTGCATGACCATCGGGTCATGAGTCGAAAAGATGAACGTGGTGCCCTGCTCGGCGTTCAGCTTGCGCATCAGGTCCAACAGCGCCGCGCCGGCCACCGAATCGAGGTTGGCGGTCGGTTCGTCGGGCAGCACGATCAGTGGGTCGGCGGCAATGGCGCGCGCGACCGCCACGCGCTGTTGCTGCCCACCCGACAGTTCGCGCGGGCGGCGCTGCTCCAGCCCGTCCAGCCCCAGTTCCTTGAGCAGCCCCAGCGCACGCTGCCGGCGCTGCCGTTCCGGCACGCCCTGCAGCAGCATCACGTACTCCACGTTTTCCAGCGCCGACAGCACGGGGATCAGGTTGTATTCCTGGAACACGAAGCCGATCTTCCGCAGCCGCAGGCGCGACAGCGCGCTTTTCGACAGGCTGGTGATTTCCTGCTCGCCCAGCCAGATCCGGCCGGCGCTCGGGGTATCCAGCCCGCCGATCAGGTTCAGCAAGGTCGTCTTGCCCGAACCGGACGGCCCCACCAGCGCGACGAAATCGCCTTGCGCGATGTCCAGGTTGACGTCGCGCAGGGCATGCACGGCCACGGTCCCCTGCTGGTAGACCTTGCTGAGCGCCTGCACACGTACCAGGGCAGTCATTTTTCCGTCTTTTTCAGGTTCCGTTCGCTGAACGTTTCAGGATCGATCGGCGCGTCGTAGCGCGCCTTGAGCAAGGTCACTACCGTACTGTGGCCAGGCCTGGACTGCGGCCGCATCTCCCAACGGGTGGGCAGCATCCGCCCGCCCATCTCGCGCACTTCCGAGAACAACAGCACGCGCACCAGCTCACCGCGTTCGCTGTAGAACGACTGGCTGATGGGCATCGCATCTTCCTTGCGCACCAGGTAGACCACCTTGCCCCAGACCACGGCCGCCTCCGGCTTCGGCGACGACTCAATGCGGTACACCACCTTGCCTTCCACCGTTTCGCTGCCAGCGATACGGTGGTGGTAATCATTGACCGCACTGCTCTCCTTGACCAGGTCGTCGTTGGTGAAATCAGAGCCCATCCATGGCTGCAGCATCATCGAGGGCGGTACCTTGATCACCCGTTCCACACTGGGCAGGTAATTCCACATCTCGTTGCGGATGCGCAGTGAGCCGATGCCGGCCTCCTTGGCCGGTGCCGTGATGCGGATGAAGCTGTAAGCCGGGCGCTCCATCCACATGCGCATGCGCAACGTGCGCTGCCAGCGCGGCGTGGTGATCCGCATGTCGACCTCGCCCTGGATGGTCTTGCCCCACAGCAAAGATTCGACGCGTTCGACCAGGGCCGCCGCATCGTCGCCGGCATGGGCCGGCCAGGTAGCGCATGCCAGTAGCCAGCCGAGTGCGAACTGTCGCATCATTTCCTCCCCGCCAAACGATCATGCGCCGATCCACCGCCGCGATCAACCGCTCAGGCCCGCGCTTCCTGCGCGCCGGCCTTGCGGGGCAGCAGCGGCTGCACCGGCGACGCCAGCAGCGCGTCGATGGCCGCGCGTTCCAGCACTTCCTTCTCGAGCAGGGCTTGCGCCAACAAATCCAGCTGTTGGCGTCGCGCAACAAGCGTCTCGCGCACGCGCGCCTGGGCGGCAGCCAGCAAGGCCGCCACTTCATCGTCCACCAGTTGCGCGGTGCGCTCGCTGTAGCCGCGCCGCTCCGCCCGCAGCGCGGCGTAGCCGCCCACCCCGGGCCCCTGTTCATAGGTCGCCAGGCCCAGGCGCTCGCTCATGCCGTACTGCAGCATCATGTGGCGCGCCATCTCGGTGGCCTGCTGCAGGTCGTTCTGGGCGCCGGTCGAGACATCGCCGAACACCAGCTCTTCCGCCACCCGCCCGCCGAGGAACACGTCGAGCCGGTCGAGCAGCTCTGCCTTGCGCAGCAGGAAGCGGTCTTCGGTCGGCACCTGCCGCGTATAGCCGAGCGCCGCGATGCCGCGCGGGATGATCGAAATCTTGGCCACGCGGTCGGCATGCGGCCGTGTTTCGGCAACCAGGGCATGGCCGGCCTCGTGGTAAGCCACGGTTTCCTTCTCCGTGCGGCTCATCACCCGGGTCTTCTTTTCCAGCCCGGCCAGCAAGCGGTCGATGGCGTCTTCAAAATCGCTCATCGTGACCTGTTCCTTGCGCTTGCGCCCGGCCAGCAGGGCCGCTTCGTTGACCAGGTTGGCCAGGTCGGCGCCCGCAAAGCCCGCGGTGCGCGCCGCCAGGCCTGGCACGTCGACGTCCGGCCCGGCCTTGACCACCCGCAAGTGCACTTCCAGGATGCGCTGGCGGCCGGCCAGGTCGGGCCGGTCGAGCGCAATCTGGCGGTCGAAGCGTCCTGGCCGCAGCAGGGCCGCATCCAGGATTTCCGGACGGTTGGTGGCGGCCAGCAGGATCACGCCCTTGTTGGTGTCGAAACCATCCATCTCGACCAGCAGCTGGTTCAGGGTCTGTTCCTGCTCGTTGTGACCGCCTTCCAGGCCGCCAATGCCGCGCGCCCGGCCCAGCGCATCAAGTTCGTCGATGAAGATGATGCAAGGCGCCTTCAGCACCGCCTGGGCAAACAGGTCGCGTACGCGGGCGGCGCCGACGCCGACGAACATTTCCACGAATTCGGACCCGCTGATGGAAAAGAATGGCACGCCCGCCTCGCCGGCCACCGCCTTGGCCAGCAAGGTCTTGCCGGTGCCCGGCGCGCCGACGATCAGCACGCCTTTCGGAATCTTGCCGCCCAGGCGGCGGTAGCGCTCGGGGTTGCGCAGGAACTCGACCAGTTCCATCAACTCTTCCTTCGCCTCGTCGATGCCCGCCACGTCGGCGAAGGTCACGCCGGTCTTGGCCGCCATGTAGACGCGCGCATGGCTCTTGCCGATGCCCAGCAGTCCTTCGCCCAGTCCGCCGCCCTTGCCCAGCAAGCGCGGCAAGCCGAACAGGACCAGCAGGGGCAGCGCCCACCACAGCAGCGAGCCGGCCCAGTTGCTGTCCTGCCGCCCCGCGTAGCGGATGCCGGCTTGCTCCAGCTCGTCCACCAGGCCGGGATCGGCCACCCGCACCGCCACAAAAGCGCATTCCTGCCCCGGCTTGCACGCCAGTGCCGGCGTGCGGCCGGCGGGCAGCACCAGGCCCAGGGCGTCCGGCTGGGCCGTACCCCGCACCAGTTGCTCACTGAGCGTGACTTCCTTGAGCTTGCCCGCCTTCACCAGCCGCTTGAACTCGCTGTAGCTCAGCTCGTCGCCCCCTGCGCCGCCCAGCACGCCGAAGGCCAGGAAGGCCAGGAACGGCAGCAAAAGCAGCCAGAGCCACGGCCCCGGCTGGATACCCGGCTGCTTCGGCTCCTGCCCTGCGCCGGCCGGGCCGGTTTCCCCTGCATCTGGCGTCATCGCTGCGGGTCCGTCATTGCTTCGGGGCGGGTTTCTGCCCTTCGCGTTCGACCATCTGCTCCATCATCATCTGCATCATGTCCATGCGCTTTTCCATCATGTCCATGCGCTCACCAGGAGAGGGTTTGGGACCCGCTTCGCCCATCATCGGGCAGCCCTTGGCGTCGCCCTTGTCCTTCATCATCTGGCAGTCCATCATCTGCATGGCGCCGCCCCCCGCCGGGCGCATTGCCTGCAAGCCTTCATGCATGGCTTCCATATGCTCCTGCATCAGGCGCTGGCGCTCCTGCGGGTCCTTGGTGGCCTTGATCTTGTCCATCTGGCCGATCATCTTCTTCATCTGCTCATAGGCGGCAGCGAAACGCTTGTCCGTGGCTGCCGGCGCCGCCGCTGGCTTGGCCTGGGCCGGCTTGGCCGCCGCTTCCGGCGGGTGGTGCTTGTCGTCGGCGTAGGCGGTGCTTGCCAGCAGGGTTGCCAGCATCAGGGATAGGACGGTGCGCATGGTAGCCTCCATTGGTGTCGAATATGGCGATCGTGCCCCGCTGGCGCTCCTGGCTCCATGATCCAGGTCAAGAATCGCGCTGCCGTGGCGGCATCGTCGATGCCTTCGCGGTGAGCCTGCACGTTGAACAGGCAGGGGTCTCGGACGGTGCCAGGCCCGGGTTCAAGCGCGTCCATGCGGCGGGCCGGTTCGCGTTCAACGCCGCCGCGCTGCCGATGCGGCGGTGTACGGTGCCGAGAAGGTGCACGTCGAGTGCAACTTCGACGTGGCCACCGAGTTCTCAAATATGTAGCGCATGCCCCAGTGCGCGCAGCGCGGCCTCCTGGATTGCCTCGCCCAGGGTCGGATGAGCATGGATCGTGCCGGCAATGTCCTCCAGCGTCGCCCCCATTTCGATGGACTGCGCAAAGGCGGCGGATAGTTCCGACACCGCCTTGCCCACTGCCTGCCAGCCCACGATCAGGTGATTGTCGCTGCGTGCCACCACCCGCACGAACCCGTCCTTCGATTCGAGCGACATGGCGCGACCGTTGGCGCTGAACGGGAACGAGGCGTCGATGCAGGCAATGCCCTGCGCCCTGGCCTGCTGCGGCGTGGCGCCCACCACCACCACTTCCGGATCGGTGAAGCACACCGCCGCAATGGCCGCCGGGCTGAAGTGGCGCCGCTTGCCGCTGATGATTTCGGCCACCATCTCGCCTTGCGCCATGGCCCGGTGCGCCAGCATCGGCTCGCCGGTCACATCGCCGATGGCCCACACGCCGCGCATCGAGGTACGGCACTGGTCATCGACCTTGATGAAGTGGCCGTCCATGTCGATGCGCAGCTTCTCCAGGCCAAAGCCACGCGTGTTCGGGCGCCGCCCGACAGCCACCAGCACCTGGTCCGCCGGCAGGGCCGATTCTTCGCCGTTTGCGTTCCGGATGCGCACTGCGCCTTCCTGGTCCCGGCCCAGTACCGAGCAGCCCAGATGGGTTTCGATGCCCAGTCCCTTGAGCGCGATGGCGACGGGGCGGGTCAGGTCCGGGTCGTATGCAGGCAGGACGCGTTCCTGCGCCTCCACTACGTGCACCTGCGCGCCAAGCTTGGCATACGCGGTACCCAGCTCCAGGCCGATATACCCTGCCCCGACCACCACCAGCCGGCCAGGCACGGTCTTGGGCGACAGCGCTTCCGTTGCGCTGATCACCGGCCCGCCGAACGGCATGAAAGGCAGTTCCGTCGCGTGCGAACCGGTCGCCAGCAGCAGGTGCTCGCAGCCGATGCGCTGGGGGCTTTCGCCGTCGCGGATCACTTCAACCGTTTTGCCGTCGACGATATTGGCCCAGCCCTTGACCACACGCACGCCGCTTTTCTTCAGCAGGGCCGCCACGCCGCCGGTCAGGCGCCCCACGATGCCGTCTTTCCACAGAACGGTCTGGCCGATGTCGATGCGCGGTGCCTGCACCGAAATGCCAAGCGACGAGCCGCTGGCGAAATGGCTCGCTTTTTCGAATTCCTCCGCCGCGTGGATCAGGGCCTTGCTGGGGATGCAGCCGACGTTCAGGCAAGTGCCGCCCAGTTCAACTGCTTCGACCAGCGTGGTCGGGATGCCCAGCTGGCCGGCGCGGATGGCCGCGATATAGCCGCCAGGTCCGCCGCCGATCACCAGCAGCGTAGTGGTATGTTGGTTCATGGCTTACTCCACAAAGAGCATCGCTGGGCATTCGAGCAAGGCGCGGATGGCTTGCACGAACTGCGCCGCGTGCATGCCGTCGACCACCCGGTGGTCGAACGAGGACGAGAGGTTCATCATCTTGCGGATGACCACCGCGCCCTGCCGCACCATGGGCCGCTCCACGATCTTGTTGACACCGATGATCGCGACTTCCGGGTGGTTGATGACCGGCGTCGACACGATGCCGCCCAAGGGCCCCAGGCTGGAGATGGTGATGGTCGAGCCGGACAGCTCCTCGCGGGTGGCCTTACCGGCGCGCGCGGCATCGGCCAGGCGCCCGATCTCCGCAGCGCACGACCACAGGTCGCGTGCTTCGGCGTGGCGCACTACCGACACCATCAGGCCGGCGTCGGTCTGGGTAGCGATGCCGAGGTGCACGGCGCCGTATTGTGTCACGACACCCGCATCGTCGTCGAAACGCGCGTTTATCTGCGGGAACTGGCGCAGCGCGACCACCAGGGCCCGCGCCAGCAGGGGCAGCACGGTCAGCTTGCCGCGCTCCTTGCCCCATTGCTCGTTCATGCGTGTGCGCAGGTTCTCGAGCTCCGTGACGTCGACTTCCTCAACGTAGGAAAAGTGCGGGATGCGGCGCTTGGACTCCTGCATTTTCTGCGCGATCTTGCGGCGCAGGCCGATCAGCGGAATGGCTTGCTCCGTGTGGTTCTCCCGGTAGGCTCCCGCGACCACCGCCGGCGCGCCCTGTACGCCACGCGCGGCGTAGGCATCCAGGTCGGACTGCAGGATGCGGCCGGCCGGACCGCTGCCGTGCACGAATTGCAGCTCGATGCCCATGTCCCACGCACGCTTGCGCACCGCTGGCGAAGCAAGCGGCCGTTCGCCAGGTTCGCGCGCCACGCGGACAGGCGCTTGCGCGGGCGCCGTGCCGTGCGCCGCCCCGGCTGGAGCGGCCGGCGGAGGAGACGCCACAGGCCGTGCGGAATTGGCCGATGCCGGAGCCGCGCTGTGGGCCGATGGCGGCGCCACAGCGGCCTCCGCCCGGTGCGGCGCCTGCACAGGGGGCTGGCCGGTGGGCTGTGCCGGCGCGGCCGCAGCGCTGGCCGGCGCCTTGAGGTTGCCCGCGCCCTCGACTTCGATATGGATCAGGTCCGCCCCCACGGCCATCATCTGTCCAGCCTCGCCGCCAAGCAGGGCGACCTTGCCATGGACCGGTGAGGGAATTTCAATGGTCGCCTTGTCGGTCATGACATCCGCCAGGATCATGTCTTCCGTGACGGTATCGCCCACTTTGACATGCCACATGACCAGTTCAACTTCCGCAATGCCCTCGCCGATGTCAGGCATCTTGATGACGTGAATACCCATCGTTATGCCTCCACCGTACGTTTGAACGCCGCGCCAACGCGCGCCGGCCCCGGGAAATACGCCCACTCCTGCGCATGCGGGTAAGGCGTATCCCACCCCGTGACGCGTTCGATCGGCGCTTCCAGGTGGTAGAAGCAATGTTCCTGCACCAGCGATACCAGCTCCGCCCCGAAACCGCAGGTGCGCGTGGCCTCGTGCACGACAACGCAGCGGCCAGTCTTCCTGACCGATGCCACGATGGTCTCCAGGTCCAGTGGCCACAGGCTGCGCAGGTCGATGATCTCGGCATCGATGCCCGTCTCGCGCGCCGCCGCCTCACATACCCAGACCATGGTGCCGTAAGCGAGCACGGTGAGCTGCTTGCCCGGCCGGAAGATGGCGGCCTTGTCGAGGGGGACGGTGTAGTAGCCTTCGGGCACTTCGCCCAATGGGTTCTGCGACCACGGCACCACCGGCTTTTCGTGGTGGCCGTCGAACGGCCCGTTGTACAGGCGCTTCGGCTCGAGGAAGATCACCGGATCGTCGTTCTCGATGCAGGAGATCAGCAAGCCCTTGGCGTCGTAGGGATTCGACGGCATCACCGTGCGCAGCCCGCACACGTGCGCAAAAACCGCCTCCGGGCTCTGGCTGTGGGTCTGCCCGCCGTAAATGCCGCCACCGCAGGGCGTGCGGATCGTGATGGGTGCGGTGAAGTCGCCCGCCGAACGGAAGCGCAGGCGCGCCGCCTCCGACACGATCTGGTCATAGGCCGGATAGATATAGTCGGCGAACTGGATCTCGATGCATGGCCGCAGTCCGTACGCGCCCATGCCGATGGCCACGCCGACGATGCCGCCCTCCGAAATCGGCGTATCGAACACGCGCGATGTGCCGTATTTTTTCTGCAGGCCCTCGGTGCAGCGGAATACGCCGCCGAAGTAGCCCACGTCCTGGCCGAAGACCACGACGTTATCGTCCTTCTCCAGCATCACATCCATCGCCGAACGCAGCGCCTGGATCATGGTCATGGAAGTCTTGACTGTGTTATCCGCCATCTCAGATCCCCAGTTGCTGACGTTGCACGCGCAAGTGTTCGGGCATGTCCTTGTAGATGCCATCGAACATTTCGGCCGGGCTGAAGGTATGGCCGCTGGCCAGGGTGCCGTACTGTTCGGCCTCCTTTTGCGCGGCGAGGACTTCGGCCTCCAGCTGCTTCTGCGTTTCCTCGTGCTCCTGTTCGGACCATGCGCCGGCCTTGATCAGGTATTGCTTCAGGCGCGCGATCGGGTCGCCGAGCGGGAAATGCGACCAGTCGTCGCCGGGGCGATATTTCGATGGATCGTCCGATGTCGAATGGGGACCGGCGCGGTAAGTCACCCATTCGATCAGGCACGGCCCGAGGTTGCGGCGCGCGCGCTCGGCAGCCCAGCACGATGCCGCGTACACGGCCAGGAAGTCGTTGCCGTCGACGCGCAGCGAAGCGATGCCGCAGCCCACGCCGCGTGCAGCGAAGGTGGTGTCCTCGCCGCCGGCGATCGCCTGGAAGGTCGAAATGGCCCACTGGTTGTTGACCACGTTGAGGATCACCGGCGCGCGGTACACGTGGGCGAACGTCAGCGCGGTGTCGAAGTCCGCCTCGGCCGTGGCGCCGTCGCCGATCCATGCCGAGGCGATCTTGGTATCGCCCTTGATGGCCGACGCCATGCCCCAGCCCACGGCCTGGATGTACTGCGTCGCCAGGTTGCCGGAGATGGAGAAGAAGCCCATCTTCTTCACCGAATACATGACGGGCAGCTGCCGTCCCTTGAGTGGATCGCGTTCGTTCGACATCAGCTGGCAGATCATGTCGACCAGCGGATAGTCGCGCACAATGAGGATGCTCTGCTGGCGATAGGTGGGGAAGCACATGTCGTCCACATTCAGCGCCAGGGCCTGGGCCGTGCCGATGGCTTCCTCGCCCAGGCTCTGCATGTAGAACGACATCTTCTTCTGGCGCTGCGCCATCAGCATGCGGCTGTCGAAGATGCGCGTCTTCATCATGGCGCGCAAGCCTTTGCGGACGACTTCGATATCGATCTGCGGCGCCCAGGGCCCGACGGCATTGCCGTCGGCATCGAGCACACTGATCAGGGAGTACGCCAGGTCGCGCGTCTCCATGGGCGCCACATCGACCTCGGGGCGCCGCACGGCGCCGGCCGGCGACAGGCGAAGATAGGAAAAATCGGTGGGACAGCCTGGACGCCCCGACGGTTCGGGCACGTGCAGGCGAAGCGGTTCGCCCTTGCTCATTCAGATTCCTTCATATGCGATGGTGACGCAGAATCAATCCTGGCGGGCGCCCGGCGGGTAGCCGTGCCCCGCTCGGCAGGCTGGAAAAAACATTTCCTCGAAAGCAAGGCTAGCGTAGCACGCTTTCCCGCGCCCATGAAGAGCCCACGCGCCCGAAACATTTTGTGCGCCGCACAAAACAATGTAATCCGCAACCGCCACGCACCCCGGCGCTCATACCTGTTGGTCCGGGGCGCTGTGGTACACCAGATGGTAGACCAGCCCTACCAGAACGGCACCGCCCACCAGGTTGCCAGCCAGGACCGGCAGCAGGCTCCGCAGGACAAGCTCCCACGTCAGCAGGCCACTGTCCTGGAGCAGCATCGCCAACGGCAACAAGTAAAGGTTCGCCACGCTGTGCTCGAACCCGGCCGCGACGAACGCGGACACGGGAAACACCACGGCCACTGCCTTATCGCACACGCTGCGCCCCGCCATGGCCATCCAGACCGCGAGGCACACCAGCGCATTGCACAGCACCCCCAGCAGGAACGCCTGCAACGCCGGCAGCGCCACTTTGGCTTGCGCAATACGCAGGTATTCGGCAGCGATGGCGCCGCCATGCATTGCAGGATGTCCGGACCAGTACACCATCAAGGCCAGCCCGACGGCCCCCACTGCGTTGCCGGCCAGGACAACGCACCAACTGCGCAGCAATTCGCTGCTGCGGATGCGGCGCTCGGCCCACGCCATCACGAGCAGGTTGTTCCCGGTGAACAGCTCGGCGCCCGCCACGACGACCAGCAACAGTCCCAGCGCGAAAGACAGCCCGGAGAGCAGCTGGCGCCCTGCGAAACCCAGCCCGGCATCCGAGCGCACGACAACGCAATACATGGCGCCCAGGCCGATGAACGCGCCCGCAAGCACCGCCAGCACGAACATCTCGCGCAGCGCCATGCGCGCCTTGCTTACGCCGGCGCTCTCTATCCTTGCCGCTATCTCGGGCGGCGAAAACGCGTCCATTCCAAACGGTCCAGGCATCCTTTCCCCCCGCTGTCGGGTATTTCGCAAATACTATGGTGGAAGGCTGCAGCGCCGCAAGCCAGCGGCGGAAGCGCCGTAGCGCTCGATACACAGTTTGCCCTGCATGACTTAAATCAATGACCGCTCTCCGGGATTCGCACTAGCATGGCCCATGTCAAGCCCAGCCCAGAGGATCATCATGTCAACCGATCGCCGCATCAGGCAGCACCTCGCACAGCAGTTGGCCCGGCCCTGCCGGCCCCGCTTCGCATGAAACGCATCGGAGTCCTCACCGGCGGGGGCGACGCGCCTGGCCTGAACGCCGTGATCCGCGGCCTGACCCTGGCGCTGGAAGGCTGCCAGGTGCTGGGCATCGAAGATGGCTATCTCGGGCTGATCGAGCGCCGCGTGCGGCCACTGGAGCGCAGCGCCGTGGCTGGCGTAGAGGCGCTGGGCGGTACCCTGCTCGGCACGACCAACCGTGTCAGCCCCCTCAACTACCAGGGGCGCGACTGGTGTCCCGAAGTCGTCGCCTATGCGCGCGAGCTCGGGCTGGACGGCCTGGTGGCGATCGGCGGGGACGGCACCATGGCCATCGCCGACGCCTTGCACCGGCGCGGCCTTCCGACCGTGGGCCTGCCGAAGACCATCGACAACGACATCGCCTGCGTCGATCGCAGCCTCGGCTTCGATACCGCGGTGGCCACCGTCACCGAGGCCCTTGAGCGCAGCCAGACCACCGGGGCAAGCCACGGCCGCGTCATGCTGGTCGAGACCATGGGCCGCACGGCCGGATGGCTGGCGCTGGAAGCAGGCCTGGCCGGCGCGGCCGACATCATCCTGCTGCCCGAAATCGACTTCGACCTGGACGCGATTACCGCCATCTGCGCCGAACGGGCCGCACACCGCGGCAGCACGCTGGTTTGCGTGGCCGAGGGCGCCAAGCCGCGCGGCGGCGAAATGACGGTGCGCGACCAGGTCTCCGGCGCCCCGGAATCACAACGCCTGGGCGGCGTGGCCGAAAAGCTGGCCAAGGCGCTGGGTGCACGCCTGCCCTGCGAAGTACGGGCCACCGTATTGGGCCACGTGCAGCGCGGCGGCACGCCCAGCCCCGGCGACCGCCTGCTGGGCACATTGCTCGGCGAAACAGGCGCCACGCTGGTGCGCGCTGAACTGTGGGGCAATATGGTCAGCTACAGCGGCGGCAGCACAGGCGCGGTGCGCCTGGCCGAGGTGGCCGGCCGCACGCGCCGTGTGCCGCCAGGCGACCGGCTGCTGCAGTGCGCCCGCCATATCGGCGTGCATCTTGGCGAGGCAAGCGCCGCGCCCTGACCATCCGGGCTTCACATCCTGCACGTCCAGGGTGTGCACACTACTTCCGCTCCCTGGGGCAGCACGCACCTTCCCTTCGTTGCAACGGCGCGACACGGCTTTCATGCATTGCACTCCTTGCAAGGCTTGGTGCGCGCAAACCTGGCAATGTTGCATACAATGAAACTGCTTCACTCCTGAGCGGCGCAAGCCCGTGGCTTGCGATTGAGAACCAACATACGAGGACATCGCATGAAAATTCCCGGCAAGCACATGACGGCTGCATTCCGCCCCTCCTGCCGCACCCATGCCGTGCTACTCGCGCTTGGCGGCATCAGCCTGAACGCCATGGCGCAGGGCATGCCACGCGTGGAGATCACCGGTTCCAGTATCAAGCGCATCGAGGGCGAGGCCGCCCTGCCAGTCGAAGTCATCAAGCGCGAGGACATTGAAAAGACCGGCGTGACCACGGCTGCCGAACTGCTGCAAAAGATCTCTTCGAATGTGGGCGGGCTCACCGACGGCACCAGTGTGAGCGACGTCATGGGCGGCCAGCGCGGCTTCAACGGCGCCAACCTGCGTGGACTGGGTGTCTCGAGCACGCTGGTGCTGCTGAACGGCCGGCGTATGGCCAACTTCGCCAGCCCGGGCGACAATTCCGGCGTCGACCTAAATAACATCCCGGCCGGCGCCATCCAGCGCGTTGAAATACTCAAGGACGGCGCCTCGGCGATCTACGGTACCGATGCGATGGGCGGCGTGATCAACTTCATCACGCGCAAGGATTACCAGGGTGGCGATGCCAGCGTCTACGTGCTGCGTACGGACGAAGGCGGCGGCGGCAAGAAGTCGGCCACGCTGTCCGGCGGCATCGGCGCCTTGAGCACGGACCGCTACAACCTGTTCGGCGCGCTCGACGTGCAGGACACCGATCGCCTGGCCAGCTCGCAGCGCAAGTTCATGCAGGAATACAGCCTGCCCGACCGCCTGTCGCCACAGCTGTCGAGCTATTCGTTCCCCGCCAACGTCGACCTGACTTCCGCCCAGCTGGCGACGCTGAACAAATCGGGCTACCTGAAGGGCTCCGGCCCCGGCGGCACCTGGGTGCCATCGCCGGGCCGGCGCGTCAACTTCGGCAAGGACTCCTGCGTGAACGGCAGCCCGAACGTGGTGCGTCCGCTCGGCCCCGGCGGCACGGAAGGCTGCTCCTTCAACTACATGGGTGACTCGGAAGTCTATCCCGACTCCAAAAAGCGAAGCTTTATCGGCCGCGCCACTTTCCAGGTATCGGACGCGCACCAGGTGTTTGCGGAATTCCTGCACAGCAAAGCCGAGACCAGCTATGCCGCCTCGCCCGCCACCTCGGGCAGCATCAACGGCGCCAGCAATGGCATTTTCCTGCCGGCGGACCTGCAAGCCAAGACCGGCATCACCACGCCGGTCAACTTCCGCTTCCGCCTGTCGGACGCGGGCCGCCGCACTTCGGAAGTGACCAGCAAGGCCACACGCCTGGTACTGGGCGCAACCGGCAAGGTCGGCGACTGGGAATACGATACGGCCTACAACCACAGCGTCAACAAGGCCACCGACCTCGATATCGATGGCTGGGTATCGCGCAGCCAGATGCTGGCCGGGATTGCCAGCGGCAAGTACAACCCCTTTGTCCCGGCGACCGACGATTCGGGCCGCAAGTTCATGGACTCGATCAAGATCCGTGACGCGGCGCGCATGTCCAAAGGCACGAGCGACAGCGTCGATGGCAAAGTGACCCGCCCGCTGATGGCACTGGCAGGCGGCGATGCCATGCTGGCCGTAGGCGCCGAACTGCGGCGCGAGAAGACGGCGTTCAGCGCCACGGAAGCCCTGCGCACCAACGACGTGCAGGGCGACCGCGCCAGCTCCGACGAATTGCTGGCCGACTCGTCCAACTCGCGCGACATTGCCGGCATCTACGCGGAGATCAATGCGCCATTCAGCAAGGAATGGGAAGGCCAGTTCGCCATCCGCCACGACCGCTACAAAGGCGTGCACGATCCGCTGACCAATATCACCACGCCGAAACTGACCACCACAAACCCGAAGATCGCTGTCAGCTACCGGCCGAATAAGGCGGTGCTGGGCCGCGCCTCCTTCGGCACCGGCTTCCGTGCCCCCTCGATTGCGGAACTGTTCCTGCCGGTGCGTTCCGGCACCACGGCCAGCTTCGTCAAGGATCCTGTTTCGGGCGAGGTATCCCAGTTCGACCTTGACCGTTACGGCAACCCGCAGCTGAAACCGGAAAAGTCGCGCCAGTTTTCGGCCGGCGTGGTATTCGAGCCTAACAAGAACTGGAACGCGAGCCTCGACTACTGGATCATTCGCAAGACCGACATCATCTCGGAAATCGGCGAGCAAACCGTGTTCGACAACCCGGTCTACTACAACGATCCGAACATCGTGGTGCGCGACGAGGATGGCTTCGTGTCCTACCTCCAGTTCAAGAAGGAGAACCGGGGCAAGCTCAATACATCCGGCCTGGATATCGCGCTGAACTGGTATGGCGACGCGACCTCGATGGGTCGCTTCAGCGCGAGCCTGAACGGCACGCTGATCACTGAATACAAGTTCCAGTCCGATCCGCTCTCGCCGATGACGAACGGCCTGGGTGTCTTCCGCGACGACAAGGCCGTGCAGCGCTGGCGCCACAAGCTCAATATCGATTGGACCCAGGGTCCGCTTAACCTGAGCGTGGGCAATACCTTCTTTTCCAGCTATCGCGACCAGAACATTCCGGGGCTGGCCGATCCGGGCTGGAACGACCGCGACGTGAAGGCCTATTCGCTGTGGGACCTGACGGGCAGCTACGCATTCAGCAAGAACCTCAAGCTGCGGGCCGGCGTGATCAATGTGTTCGATACGCCACCGCCCTTCACCAACCAGTCGCGCTACTTCGAAGTGACTTGGGACCCGACCTACGGCGACCCGCGCGGCCGCTCGATGTTCGCCCACCTGCAGTACAAGTTCTGACCCTCCCTCCAGGCTTCCGCCTTGCCAGGCGTGCCGGCAAGGCGGAACCGGATTACGAAATCCGCCAAGGGCGCCAACAGTATTTCTCAACGTCCGCGCAAGCCAACTTCCCCGCGCTAATATGGCGCGCACTGTGAAATTGGATCAAGACGAGGACGATTGATGAACGCTGATAAATGCGTGGCGGCGCTTGCCATCGTGGCGGCACTTGCGGGTTGTGCCGGGACCAGCCAGGCCCCTGCGCAGACGGTCTTTAAGTGGACATCCAGCGCACCGCTGATTTCGCCCCAAACGGATCCAAGCCAGACAATCTATGCGGTGAAGGATCCTTCGATTGTCCGCGTGGATGGCAAATACCACGTATTCATGACCACCGCCGGCTCCGCAGGATGGGGACTCGCCTACACCAGTTTCGAAAAGTGGCCGGATGCCGCGTCCGCGAAAATAGTCCCGCTCTCCAAATCCCCGATGGGGCCGGGTTATCGCGCCGCGCCACAAGTCTTCTATTTTGCGCCGCAGAAGACGTGGTATCTCGTTTACCAGGGCGCCGATCCGCTTTACTCGACCACCAGCGATATCAAGGATCCCGCATCGTGGAGCGCCCCGAAGCCGTTCTTTCCCGTGGTCCCCGGCATCGTCAAGCCACCACAAGGGAATGGCTGGCTGGATTTCTGGGTGATCTGCGATGACCGGAAGTGCTATCTGTTCAGCACGGACGACCACGGCCGCCTGCTGCGATCCGAAACCGATCTGGACCGCTTCCCCAATGGTTTCCATAACACCGTCGCGGTCATGTCCGAAAGGACCCAGGACCTGTTCGAGGCGAGCAATACCTACCGTATTGGCGGCACGGACACCTATGTCACCCTTGTGGAAGCCATCTCCCCGCATGGGCGCTACTTCCGGATCTGGAAGAGCCAGGGCCTGGACGGAAAATGGGAGCCGTTTTCGTCGGCGCCAATGAACACCTTCGCTAGCCGCGAGAATGTCGGCCAGCTTTGGTCGGAAGGCATTTCGCACGGCGAAATGATCCGCACCAACCCGGACCAGACCATGACCATCGACCCGTGCCAGCCGCTTGAGTACCTCTTCCAGGGCAACGATCCCGCGGTGCGGGTGGACGATTACATCAAGATCCCGTATCGGCTGGGGATCATTACCGCCAAAGGGGACAATCCAGTCAGTGCGCTGTGCCGCCAACCCCGATAGCCGGGGACGGGCGGGACTCGCCCGATCCTTCTCACAATCGTTAACAAACCGCTCCGATTACCGACGCATCCTTATGGCGGGCGGTCACGCCACGGTATAAGATTTGCAACGCTACGCTGTCCCATTATCATTGCAGATCTCAGAGAAAGGATCGACCTTGAAACTGCCCTCCTGCCAACTGGCACGCCATTTCATCGCTGCCGGCATCTGCCTGTCTTCCCTTGCCGTCGCCGCCCCTGCCTCCGCCGGCCCTGACTGGGCAATCGACGTCGCCGGGGGCCAGGACCATCCCCTGATCCAGCGCTATAACAATTCATGGATGCTGGCCTATAAGAAGCTCGGTTTCGACCAGACGACTTTCCCGGGCAAGCTGGGACTGGACAGCCAGAACAACTTCCTGGCGCCGGTCACCGTGGAAGGCCAGATCACCCGCATGGTGTACTTCGCACCGCTCGGCAAGACCCCGCTGGAAGTGCACCGCAACTACGAACAGGCCTTGAAGGCGGCAGGATTCAAAGCCATCATCAGTTGCACGCCACGGGACAAGGATTGCGAACACATGCGCTACGGCTTCGATGACCACTATGGTTCGATGAAGGAAGCCGACTTCCACACCAACCGGGCGCGCCATCCGGAAAAATCCGCACTGTATAACCAGATGTATTCGCTGGGCGGCTCGAATATGCTGGGAACCGAAGACCTCTATTTCACTTACGGCACCTTGTCGAAGGATGGCAAAACGGTGCACGTGATGCTCAATTCCGGCAAGGTGTATCGCACCGATTTCACCACGACCTACATCGAGATCGCCGAGCCTCAGGCGATGCAGGGCGGCCAGGTGACCGTCAATGCGGATGCCTTGAAGACTGCCCTGCAATCGAGCGGGAAGATCGCCCTGTACGGCATCTACTTCGATACCGGCAAGGCCGACATCAAGGCGGCGGAGTCCAAGACCCAGCTGGAAGAAATGGCGAAGCTGCTCAAGAGCCAACCCGCACTCAAGGTCTACATCGTGGGGCACACGGATAACCAGGGCAACCTGGATGCCAACCAGGCACTGTCGCAGCAGCGCGCGCAAGCGGTTGTCAACGCGCTGGCCAAGCAGTACCAGATCGCCGCCAACCGCCTGGCAAGCAAAGGCGTCGCCAGCCTGGCTCCTGTCGCTCCAAACACGGACGAAGCCGGCCGTGCGAAGAACCGCCGGGTGGAACTGGTCGTCCAGTAAGCGCGCCGGCCGTCGCCGGCCCGCAGGGCGGCCACCAGCCCTGCGCTCAGCGGCCGCGCGTCCGCCGCTTCAACAGCACCGCACCCAGCATTTCAAACAGGGTGCGCGCCGCCGGCGCCATGCTGTGGTGGCGCTTGCTGATCAAGCCAAGCGTGCGCTGGATCGCCGGGTTTTCCAGCGGTATGCCCACAATGCCCTGCGGGCGGTTGGGCAGGACCGAGAGGCCCGGCACCACGGCCACGCCCATGCCGGCTTCCACCAGGGCCAGCACGCCCGACACGTGGTTGACTTCACAGAAGATCGGCGGATGCTTTTCAATACCCGCCAGCGCGGTGTCAATCAAGCTTCGATTGCCGCTTGACTTGGCTACCGAAATAAAGCGCTCATTGACCGTCTCCTTCCAGCTGACCTTTTTGCGCCGCGCCAGCGGATGGTCGTGGCGCACGGCTAACACGTAGCGTTCCACATGGATCTGCTCGAACACGATTTCGGCATCTTCCGCTCCCGTGAAATTGATGCCGAAGTCCGCTTGGCCATCCTTGACCAGGTTGAGCACGTCCTGCGCACTCTCGTCGTGCACGCGCACGCGGATGCGCGGAAAGCGCTCGCTGAACTGCTTCAGCACATCGGGCAGGAAATGCGACACGGCGGAAGGCACACATGCCAGCGTCACCGTTCCGGTGCGGTGCGCCGCCAGGTCGGCCACGCCCAGCACGGCATCCTCCAGTCCATCCAGTGCGGTGCGCACGTTCAGCAGGAAAGCCTGTCCCACATTAGTCAGCTGCACCCGTCGCGTGGTGCGCTCGAACAGCTTGACCCCCAGCCCTTCTTCCAGCTTGTCGATACGGCGACTGAGGGCTGGTTGCGACAGAAACAGGTCGCTGGCGGCCTGGCGGAAGCTGCCCCGTTCAGCCACGGCGACAAAGGCCTTGAGGTCTTGCAGGTCGTAATTGATGCGCATAGTGCATTAATTGTCTTAAACAATGCAATTATCAAATTATGCCAGTTGGTGGATGATTCAGCCATCAACTCAACGGTCTTGCAAAAAAAGGCCGACAAGATCAAGGAGACCGCCATGCGCCAACTGTGCGCCCTTACCGCCCTGCTCGCCATGAGCGGCGCCTGCCCGGCCCAGAACGGCGTCGACCTGTACGGCATCATCGACCTTGGTGTGCGTGCCACCAACGGCCTGGGTGCCGGCAACGCCCCTGCACCGTCCGGCAACACGACCGCGATCAGCAGCGGCATCAACGAAACCAGCCGCTGGGGCATCCGTGGGCGCGAGGCGCTGGGCGGCGATTGGGCCGCACTGCTGCGGCTGGAGGGCGGTATCAATGCCGACACCGGCACTTCCGCCAAGAGCGACCGTCTGTTCGACCGCGAGGCCTGGGTCGGGCTGGAAACGCCGTTCGGCACCATCGCCGCCGGCCGCCAGCCGACGCTGCTGTCCGACGCCCTGACCCCGGTCGACCCGATCGGCAAGCGCGATGCCGGTTTCAATCCGAATATCAACGTTGCCGGTTTGAGCAATACCGCCTTCGGCACCCATGCCTTCGGGCGCCAGTACGGCCCCAGCGGCTATAACGACAATTTCTACCGCCTCGACAACACCCTCAAGTACAGCTTCAGGTCCGGCCCATGGCAGGCGCGCGCGTCGTGGTCGGCCGGCGAAGTGGCTGGCGCTCCCCGTGCATCATCCGCGCGCGGCGTGGCACTGGCTTACCAGGATGGCCGCTGGGCGGTGTCCGGCGCATCCATGCAATTCCGCAGCAAGGAGGACCTGGCGCTGGACGCCTGGCTGCTGGGCGCGGCCTACCGCCTGGACGACTGGCAGTTCAGGGCGACCATCGCCCGCAACGAGGCCGACACCGGCCCGAACCAGACGGTCCACCAGCGCGTGTACTCGGCCGGCGTGAGCCGTCCCTTGGGCGCCGGCCTGCTGCTGACCACCGCCTGGTACAAGGTGCAGCGCGAAGCCACCGGCCTTGCCAACGATGGCTTTGACCGCGGCTTCGTGTTCCTGGAAAAGACGCTGGGTCCACGCACCACCGCTTATGCCGAAGCCGATTACACGGCCTGGCGCGGCAATGCCGCCGGCCTGACCGGCAACCGGCCCAACGATCGCCACGGTGCCGGGCTGACGCTCGGCCTCTCGCAAAAGTTTTAACGCACACAGGAGATTCCAATGCGACCAACTACCCTGCAGCACACTCTGTTGGCGGCATGCGCCGCGCTCACGCTGACCGCCGCCGCCCACGCCGCCGACCTGCGCGTCGTCACCTCAGGCGGCTTTGCCCAAGCGTACAAGGACCTGTCCGGCGCCTACGAACGCACAAGCGGGAACCATCTCCAATCGGAATGGGGGCCGTCGATGGGGAGCACGCGCAACGCCATTCCCGCACGCCTGGCGCGGGGCGAGAGCATCGACGTAGTCATCATGGTGGGCGATGCCCTGGACAAGCTGATGGCCGAAGGCCGCCTGGAGCCCGGCACCAAGGTGGTGCTGGCCAACTCGCCCATCGCCTGCGCGGTACGCCAGGGTACCGCCAAACCCGATATCAGCACGGTGGAAGGCCTGCGCCAGGCCTTCCTGCAGGCAGGACACGTGGCGTATTCGGACAGCGCCAGCGGCGAGTACATCAAGCGCGAGCTGCTGGACAAGCTCGGCATCAAGCAGCAGATGGAAGGCAAGGCGACGCAGATTCCCGCCACGCCGGTCGGCGAGATCATCGCCCATGGCCAGGCCGACTTCGGCTGCCAGCAGCGCAGCGAGCTGAAACCGGTGCCAGGCATCGACATCGTCGGCCTGCTACCGGCGGAAGTGCAGCTCAAGACCCAGTTTGCCGGGGCCGTCGTACGCGGCGCCAGCCAACCCCAGGCCGCACGCGAGCTGCTGCGCTTCCTGGCCGCGCCCCAGAACGCCAGCGCCATCGAGGCTACCGGACTGGAACCCGTGGCAACCCCGCAATAGCGCTTGTACGGCCAGCGTCCACGCCTGCGCTACTTCGCGTTACGGGCGAGGAAAGTGCGCATCAGCTTTGCGATTTGCTCGCCTTCCTCTTCGAGCGCAAAGTGCCCGGTGTCGAGCAGGTGCAGCTCGGCGTTTGGCAGGTCGCGCAGGTAGGGCGCGGCACCTGCAGCGGGGAAGATCTGGTCGTTCTTGCCCCAGGTGATCAGCATTGGCGGCTGGTGTTTGCGGAAGTAGGCTTGCCATTCCGGATAGCGGGCGGGATTGCTGCCGTAGCTGTAGAACAGCTCCAGCTGGATGTCCTTGTTGCCCGGGCGGTCCATATAGGCCTGGTCCACGGTCCACGCATCGGGGCTGATCCTGCTGGCATCGCGGGCGCCGTGGGTGTACTGCCATTTGGTCGCGCCGAGTTCGAAAAATGGTTTCAGCTTGGCGGCATTGGCCTCGGTTTTGTCGGCCCAATAGACTTTGAACGGCGCCCAGAACGCGTTGTCGATGCCTTCGTTGTAGGCGTTGCCGTTCTGGACCACGATGGCCGACACGCGCTCGGGATGCGCGGCAGCCAGGCGGAAGCCGATCGGGGCGCCGTAGTCCTGCACGTACAGGGCGTATTTCGAAGCGCCGACCGCCGCGGTGAACCGGTCGACCACGTTCGCCAGGTTGTCGAAACTGTAGGCGAACTTGTCGACCGACGGCGCGTCGCTCTGGCCGAAGCCGGGGTAGTCGGGCGCGATGACGTGGTAACGGTCTGCCAGCTGCGGAATCAGGTTACGGAACATCTGTGACGAGGTGGGGAAGCCGTGCAGCAGCAGCACCGTAGGAGCGTCTTTCGGCCCGGCTTCGCGATAAAAGATGTTGAGGCCATCGACTTTGACGGTGCGGTAGCTGACGTCCGCCGGCGCGGCCAGGGCAGTGGCGCCGGCAAAGGCGAGGAGCAGGGATGCAGCGATGCGGGTGGTTTTCATGTTCGCTTCCTTCGAAATTGGTTGGGATGGGATGGATTGTAGGAAGCGGCCCTGGCCGCCGGAACTACGCGCAGCGAAACAATCCATTTCGCTGCGCATCGTTCCGCCGGTCGCGGGGCGTCGATACAGTAGAGCCATCGACAATCCACTGGAGAACAACATGAAAACTCTCGCAGCCGCCATCGCCCTTGCCGGGGCCGCGCACGCCGCGCAAGCCGCACCGGTCGCCTACCGCACAGTCGCCGTGGACGGCGTGAATATCGCCTATCGCGAGGCCGGCGATGCCAGCAAACCGACCGTCCTGCTGTTGCACGGCGTGCCCAGCTCCTCCCGTATGTACGACGGGCTGTTGCGCAAGCTGGGCGACCGCTACCATCTGGTGGCGCCCGATTACCCCGGTTTCGGCAACAGCGATGCGCCCGACCCGGCGACGTTCGCCTATACCTTCGACAACCTGGCGAAAGTCATGCACAAGTTCACCGATGCCGTTGGCGCACAGCGCTACGTGCTGCTGATGCAGGATTACGGCGCCCCGGTCGGCATGCGCATGGCACTGGCGCGGCCGCAGGCGGTGCAGGCGCTGGTCTTCCAGAACGGGAACGTGTATGAAGAGGGACTGGGCGCGATGTGGGCCAAGCGCAAGCCGTTCTGGGAAGACCGCGCGGCGCACGAGAA
>CBHWEO010000002.1:0-88534 GCA_966112955.1 uncultured Duganella sp.
GACAGCTGCACGCGCACGCGCGCCTGCCCCATCGGCACCACCGGATAGAAGAAGCCCGACAGCAGCACGCCCAGTTCGTACATCCGCGCCGCGAACTTCTGCGCCACCGGTGCATCGAACAGCATCACCGGCACCACAGGATGGGTGCCCGGCTTGATGGTAAAGCCGATCCGCTCGATCTCCTTGCGGAAGTAGGCGGTGTTTTCATGCAGGCGGTCGCGCAGCTCAGTCGATGCGGACAGGCGCTTCAGCACTTCCAGCGAGGCGCCGGCGATGGCGGGCGCCAGGGTGTTGGAGAACAGGTAAGGACGCGATTTCTGGCGCAGGGTATCGATCACTTCCTTGCGGCCGGAGGTGAAGCCGCCCATCGCGCCGCCCAGGGCCTTGCCCAGGGTGCCGGTGATGATGTCGATCTTGCCCACCACATTGTGGTGCTCGTGCGTGCCGCGGCCGGTCTTGCCCATGAAGCCGGAGGCGTGGCACTCGTCGATCATGACCAGGGCGCCGTACTTTTCCGCCAGTTCCACGATCTTGTCGAGCTGGGCGATGGTGCCGTCCATCGAGAACACGCCGTCGGTCACGATGATCTTGTGGCGCTTGCCGGCTGCGTCCTGCAGCTGCTTTTCCAGGTCGGCCATGTCGTTGTGGGCGTAGCGGAAACGCGCGGCCTTGCACAGGCGGATGCCGTCGATGATGGAGGCATGGTTGAGCGCATCCGAGATGATGGCGTCGTTTTCGTCGAACAAGGGCTCGAATACGCCGCCGTTGGCGTCGAAAGCCGCCGCGTACAGGATGGTGTCTTCGGTGCCGAGGAATTCGGAAATGGCCTTTTCCAGCTGTTTGTGCACGGTCTGGGTGCCGCAGATGAAGCGCACCGACGACAGGCCGTAGCCATATTTTTCAGTTGCCGCGATGGAAGCTTGCGCCACCCATTCCTGGCCCGACAGGCCGAGGTAGTTATTGGCGCACATATTGATCAGGGTACGACCGTCTTCCGATTGCACTTCGCTGCCCTGGCGGGAAGCAATCACGCGTTCAGGCTTGTACAGGCCATCTTGACGCAGCTTTTCCAGGTTCTGTTGCAGGCCGGTGTAGAAAGCATTCGTTGCTTGGCTCATGGTCGTCCTCTGATGTAAAGTTTACTCTTATTTCAATGATCCGATTGGAATTCACTATATTGAACGTAAATTCGATATAAAGAATCCTACTTTACTATATTGAACTTTGCAAGCGTGAAGCCGTCCGTATCCACCAATGCCCCGCCGGAAGTCGGCGCCGCCCTGCAACGACTGCGCCTGGCGCGCGGCCTGACGCTGGAAGACCTGTCCCGCATCGCGGGAGTTTCCAAATCCATGCTATCCCAGATTGAGCGCGAAAAGGCCAATCCGACCATCGCCATCACCTGGCGCCTGGCCAACGCTTTGGGCGTGCAGATCGGGGAATTACTGTCCGATGGCGAGAAAGATGTTGAAACGATAAAAGTGCTGGATGCGCACGAAACGCCCACCCTGCCCGGCGCGCATGCAGGTTACGTGCTGCGCATCCTCGGGCCGATGGAGCTGGCCGGCAAATACGAATGGTATGAACTGACGCTGGCGCCGGGCGGCGAACTGGTGTCGCAACCGCACGATCCGGGCACCACGGAACACCTGACCGTGCTGCATGGTTCGATGGAACTGGAAGTCGGCGCCAACAAGAAGAAGATCAAGCTTGGCGGCACCGCGCGCTATGCCGCCGACCTGCACCACGCGATCCGCAATCCCGGCAAGGCCGAAGCCAAGGCGCTGCTGGTGGTGATCCACCGCTAGCGATGGCTATGCGTCGGGCAATTCGTGGCTGTATACGATGAAGCCGAGATGCCGGGCGACCTTGTCGTACAACGCCCGGCCCGCCTCGTTCGTGGTTTGCGTCTGCCAGTAAACACGGCAAGCCCCGGCGAGCCTGGCCTGCTCGTAGACTGACTCGATCAGCGCCTTGCCGATCCCCTGGCCGCGGCAGCCGGGATCCGTAAAGAGATCCTGCAGGTAGCAGACCGGCTGTATCCTGGTGGTGCTTCGATGGAACAGGTAATGGGCAATGCCGACAATCGCGCCATCGCGCACCGCGACTAGCGCGAAGACCGGCTCGATCGGGTTGAAGAAGCGTTCCCACGTGGTGCGCGTAACCTCCCCGGCCAGCGCGGTGGCGCCGGCGCGGCCATAGAAGGCGTTATAGCCGTCCCACAGCGGCAACCACTTGCTGAAGTCTTCGCGCACGATGGCGCGGATTTGCGGCGGATTTGCCATCTTTGGCGACACCTCAGAGTTGTTTCAGGTAGACCCCGTACTTTACCCCATGGATCGGGGGCGCCTCGGCGATCCGCCTGAAGCCCATGCGTTCGTACATCGGCAGTGCAACTTGCATCAATTCGCTGGTGTGCAGCGCGAACGCCGTTGCGCCGTCCCGCTTTGCACGGCGCAGGCACTCTTCGGCCAATGCGCGGCCGATACCAAGTCCCCGCGCTTCAGGGGAAACAACGAGCATCCTCATGACCGGCCATTCGGGCTGGAAGAACTGCGCCTTAGGCGCTCCCGGCCCGATATAGGCCACCGCGCCGACCACTTGCCCGCCCACGTCGACGACAATGATCTCCCCAACGCCTGCCAGTGAAGCCAGGTCAAGACGGGCACGGAATACCGGCCAGTCTTCGTAAGCGTCTTTGAATTGCTCGAAGGCGGCCAGCGCAAGGGCGTTCACCGCTTGCGCATCGTCTTCATGAAAATCGCGCAGCACGAACGTCATTCAGATCGGCGCGCCTGGCGGGATTGGTGGCAGCGTACGGAGTTTGACGCTGCGCGGGTCCGCCAGATAGTGCTGGATGTGCTCGGCGGCCTGGGCACGGCTGGAGGCGGTGGTGCCTTTGCCTGGGTTGGCTTTCAGCCATGCCGCGAAGCTGCGCAGTTGCAGGCGCAGGTCGGCGTCGACATTGGCGTGCAGTTTGCCGCCATCCAGCGTTTGCAGCAGTGCGTCGAGCAGGACCCAGTTGGCGGCCAGTTGCACTGCCTCGCCACCTGCCACGCCGGCGGGCACGGGGCCGCGTTTCCAGCTGCGCGACAAAGCCGTTTCGATCACTTCGTCGACTCCCGGCATGCCTGCGTCGCGGGCGTGCTGCCAATACAGGCGGTTCAGGCGTCCCGCATCGAACAGGAAGCCGGCCGTCTGCGCGGCACCGGATTCGGCAGCCGACAGCGCGTCGAAGACAGCATTCATGCGCGTGCCGAAGTATTCCTTGCTCCGTTCATAGCCGGCGGATGGCGGCGTCAGCTGGTCCAGCACACGCGCCGGCAAGGCCAGGTATTCGGCCCACAGGGTGTCCACGAGGCGGGACAGCGCCGCACGCTGGGTGGCGGCCGGTGTGACCTTGATGCCAGCAGCGGCACGGCCGGCGCGGATGTCGGCGCTGGTGGCCGATTCGTATTCGCCGCCGGCCAGCAGGCGCGCCACGGCTTCGCCCTGGTAGCGCTGCAGCAGGTAGACCGGCACGAGACGGGCTTCCAGCTCGCCCGCCTGGCGCTCGTCGGGCAACACGTCGAGCGAGAAGTTGTCCAGCGCGCGGCGGCGGATGGCGCCCAGCTGGTCCCAGGTTTTCAGCGTATCGGGGCCGAAATCCCACAGCAGGCCATTCGGGTGCGAAGCGCCCGGCGCGCGCGAATCCTCGTCGGAAACGTATTGCAGCCCCGCCGCGCGTGCGTCGCTGCGCAGCTTCGCCAGCGCGGCAGCTTCGGTTTCGCCGCTGCCGTAATCGCCGTAGATATGCTTCACCACGTAGTCGTCCCACGGACCGACGCCGACGCCGTATGCGTCCTGCAGGTCGATCGCGCCGTCCGTGCCAAGCTTCAGCACCGGATGCGGATAGTCCATCACCGATCCGTTGCCATGGCGACTGGCCGCGAAGTTATGCGCGAAGCCGAGCGTATGGCCAACTTCATGGGCCGCCAACTGCCGCAGGCGAGCCAGCGCCATCTGCTCCGCCAGCTGGTGCCGGTCGGCCGGCGACGATTTGCCGTATGGCGCCAGCAGCGCTTCGGCAATCAGGATGTCCTGCCGCACGCGCTGCGAACCCAGCGTGACGGCGCCGCGGATGATCTGGCCCGTACGCGGGTCGGTGACCGCATTCCCGTACGACCAGCCGCGCGTAGCCCGGTGCACCCAGGTGATCACGTTGTAGCGCACGTCGGCCGGATCGGCGCCTTCCGGCATCAGCTCGACGCGGAAGCCATCCTTGAAGCCGGCCTTCTCGAAAGCGCTGGTCCACCAGCGCGCGCCTTCCAGCAGCGCGGAACGCACCGGTTCCGGCGCACCACGGTCAAGGTAGTAGACAATCGGCTTGCCGCCCTTCTCCAGGCGATGGCGGACCTGCCAGCGCACGTCCAGGCTGCTGGCCAGCGGCGTGGCGAAGTCATAGTAGCCTGTGTCGAAGCCGCCCGAGAACGGGTGGTAGCGGCGCGGCTTGTAACCGTTGTCCGGCAAGCGCACCATGGAAATGTGCTGGCGCATGGTGAGGCTGGCCGGGTCGGCCGCCACCTGGCGCACAAACTCACCAGTGCCGGGACCGGCAAAGGTCAGCAAGGCTTCCAGCTCCACGTTGTCGGGAAAGGCTTTGGCTTCGGCGGGCAGCACGGCACTGCGCTTGTCGTCCACGCGGTAGGCGCCCTGCTTGCTTTCCTCCAGGCGCTGCACCACGCCGTGCTGGTCGGCCAGCAGGAAGCTGGAGAAATCGACCAGGTGGCGCGGGCCATCGCTGGCCAGGATGTCACCCGCCCACAGGACAGCGCCGGCAAACGATTCGGCCACCGCATTGCGCTCGTCGGCGTCGGGCGAACGGGCAACAAAGCGTGTGTTCTCCTGCACCAGGAACAGCCGGTTGCCGTATTTCTGGAAGCGCACCAGCTTGGCGCTGCCTGCCTGCGCGCGGTCCAGCCCTACATCGTTGGAGCCCAGCGCGTAGGGCAAGGACGAGACCAGCAGGAAGGGCTGGTCCAGCTCGCGCACGGAAAGCAGCACCCTGCCCTTGCCCGCATCGCGCCACAGCTCAATGAAGCCGGGCTGCGCGGCAAGCGACTGGGTCTGCTCCGCGAAGGTTTTAGGCGCTTCCGCCGCCGTGGCCGGCGCAAGCAGGGCTGTCCACAGCAGCAGGAGCGCACGCATCGCTTATTGCCCGCCGGTGGTGGAAGCTGCGGCGGCCGGCTGCATGTCCAGTGCCCGCGACAGGAAGCCCCAACGGTCCGCCACTTCCTCGATCTGCTTGGTGGTCGGCTTGCCCGCGCCATGGCCCGCCTTCGAGTCGATGCGGATCAGGATCGGCGCGGCGCCTGCCTGCGCTGCCTGTGCGGCGGCGGCGAACTTGAAGCTGTGGGCCGGCACCACGCGGTCGTCGTGGTCGGCGGTCAGCACCATGGTCGCCGGGTAGCAGTTGCCGGCCTTCAGGTTGTGCAGCGGCGAGTATTTGACCAGCGCCTTGAACTCTTCCGGATTGTCGGAAGAACCGTAGTCCGAAGTCCATGCCCAGCCGATGGTGAACTTCTGGAAGCGCAGCATGTCCATCACGCCCACCGCCGGCAGCGCGGCGCCGAACAGGTCGGGACGCTGGGTCATCGCCGCGCCCACCAGCAGGCCTCCATTCGAACCGCCGCCGATCGACAGCTTGGCCGGGGACGTCACCTTGTTGGCCACCAGCCATTCCGCGGCCCCGATGAAGTCATCGAACACATTCTGCTTCTGCAGCTTGGTGCCGGCCTTGTGCCATGCCTCGCCGTATTCGCCGCCGCCGCGCAGGTTGGCCACCACGTACACGCCGCCCATCTCCACCCATGCCAGGTTGGACACGGAGAAGCTCGGGGTCAGCGAAATATTGAACCCGCCGTAACCGTACAGGTAAGTCGGATTGCTGCCATCCAGCTTCATGCCCTTCCTCGAGACGATGAACATCGGCACCTTGGTGCCATCCTTGCTGGTGAAGAAAACCTGGCGGGTGTCGAAGGCGTTCGGGTCGAAATCGACCTTCGGCTGGCGGTAGATGCTCGATTTGCCGCTCTTCATGTCCAGGCGGTAGATCGTGGTTGGTGTCGTGAAGCTGGTGTAGGAGTAGAAGGTTTCCGTGTCGCTCTTCTTGCCACCGAAGCCCGATGCGGTGCCCAGGCCAGGCAGGGCGATCTCGCGCACCGGCTTGCCCTTCAGGTCGAACACCTTGACGGCGCTATGCGCATCGCTCAGGTAGTTCAGCACCAGTTGCTTGTTGACGATGCTGGCACCGGTCAGGGTTTGCGGCGCTTCCGGCACGATCTCTTTCCAGTGGTCGCTGCCAGGCTTGCGGATATCGATGGCGATAATGCGCGAACGCGGCGCGTCCTTGTCGGTCAGGAAGTAGAACACCGGCCCATCGTTGTCGATGAAGTTGTAGGAAGCGTCGAAGGCTTCCAGCAAGCCCACCACCTGCGCATCCTTGGCCTTCAGGTCCTTGATGAAAACGCGGTTCTTCTGTTCGGTGCCGTGCGAGCCGTTGATCACCAGGTAGCGGCCATCGTCCGTCACCTCTGCTCCGAAGCCCCACTCCTTCTGGTCCGGGCGGTGGTACACCAGCGCGTCGGAAGACTGGCCGGTGCCCAGCTTGTGGAAGTACACTTTCTGGAAGTAGTTCACGCCGGCCAGCTTGGTCGCTTCGGTCGGCTCGTCATAGCGGCTGTAGTAAAAGCCCGAACCGTCCGCCGCCCACGCGGTGTTGGAGAACTTCACCCACTTGATGTGGTCTTGCATGTCTTTGCCGGTCTCGATGTCGCGCACCTTGATCTCATTCCAGTCCGAGCCGGAAGCTGCGGTGCTGTAGGCCAGGAATTTGCCGTTCGGGCTGACCGCGATGCCAGCCAGCGCCACCGTGCCGTCGGCGGCCAGGGTGTTCGGGTCCAGCAGCACGCGCGGGGTTTCGGACAGCGTCTTCGCCGTGTACAGCACCGACTGGTTCTGCAGGCCGTCGTTGCGGCTGTAGAAGTAGCGGCCGCCTTTCTTCGACGGCACGCCGTAGCGCTCATAGTTCCACAGCTTGGTGAGGCGGGCCTTGATGGCTTCACGCTGCGGGATCTGCGCCAGCCAGGCTTGCGTCACCTTGTTCTGCTCAGTCACCCAGGCCTTGGTCTCGTCACTGTTGGCGTCTTCCAGCCAGCGGTAAGGGTCGGCCACCATGGTGCCGTGGTAGTTGTCCTGCTGGTCAACCTTTTTGGTGACCGGATAGCTGACTGCGGGAGCGCCGGCAGGGCAGCTTTGGGCCAGGGCCTGGCCGGCGAAGGCAGCGATCAGGGAAAGTGCGAGGGTGGCGCGCTTGAAGGGCATGTGTCGTCCGATGAGTAGTTATGAGTGCGGCAGCGATCATAACGTGAACTTTGACAAATAAGTAACTCTCCGAGGCGCCCCGCGCCAGTGATTATTCGGTCAGCGCGGGTGCCCGCCAATTCTCGACCCAGGCCGCCAGTTGGTCGGCCGGCATCGGGCGGCTCATGAAATATCCCTGGCCCTGGTCGCAGCCCATCTCCGCCAGGCTGTTCCAGGCGGCTTCGCTCTCGACGCCTTCCGCCACTACGCGCAAGCCCATGTTGTGGCCAAGGTCGATGGTGGAGCGCACGATCTTGGCGTCGCCCACGTCGCTCACCATGTTCAGCACGAAGGATTTGTCGATCTTCAGTTCATCGACCGGCAGGCGTTTCAGGTAGGCCAGCGAAGAGTACCCGGTGCCGAAATCGTCGATCGACAAGTCGCAGCCCATGCCGTGCAGGCGTTCCAGCGTCTGCTGGGCGCGCACCGGGTCATCCATGATGGCGCTTTCCGTGATCTCCAGGCAGAAGGCCCCAGGCGAAACCTGGTGGCGCATGAAGATCTCCCCGAACTTGAACGGCAGGTCCTGATCCAGCAGGTCGCGCGTGGACAGGTTCACCGACACCTTCAGGTGGATGCCGCGCTGGGCCAGCTGGTGGCACAGCTCCGCAGAGCGCTCCAGCACCCATTGCGTCAATACGCGGATAAAGCCGGTCTGCTCGGCGAAGGGGATGAACTGGTCCGGGAAGACATTGCCGCGCGTGGGATGCTGCCAGCGCACCAGCGCTTCCACGCCAACCACGTTCCCGTTGGCCAGGGTGACCTTGGGTTGCACGAACAGGCGCAGCTCATTGTTCTCGACCGCCTGGCGCAATTCCGTCAGCAGCGACAGGCTTTGCTGGCTGCCCTTGTCGATCGACTCGTCGTACACCACCGCGCCCTCGTTGCGCTGCTTTGCCGTGTACATGGCGATCTCGGATTTGCCGAGCAACTCTTCGCCATCCATGCCGTGTTCCGGGAAGCCGGCAATGCCGATGCCGGCGCCGATGTCGACCATCTGTTCGTCGAGCGACAGCGGCGTTTCCAGCGCCTGCAGGATTTCCGCCGCCACGATCATGGCCTGCTCCAGGTCCGAGCCCGGCAACAGCACCGCAAACTCATCGCCGCCCAGGCGCGCCACCTGGGCCGGATGGCGGCGGTTGGCCAGCTTCTGCAGCAGGCGCCCGGCCACCTGCTTCAACAGCGCGTCGCCAAAGGTGTGGCCCATCACGTCGTTCACATGCTTGAAGCGGTCCAGGTCCATCATCAGCACGTACACCGAGTTCCCGCGCTTGCGCGCCTCGCCGATGGCGTCATTCAGCAGCAGCAGGAACTGGGCGCGGTTGGGCAGGCTGGTCAGCGGGTCCCAATATGCCAGGCGGCGGATTTCCTGTTCGCGCTTCGCGATACCATCGCGCATGCTGCCGAAGGCATGCGCCAGCTGCCCGATCTCGTCCGACCGCGAAGACTCGATATTGACCTTGTAATCGCCCTCTTCCAGGCGTCTTGCCGTGTCGGCCAGCTGGCGCAGCGGCTGCGCGATGCGCTTGGCGGTCAGCACGCTGGCCACCACGCAGACGATGATGCCAGCCACGGTCAGGCCGAGCAGCCAGCGCTCGAGGCGCGCGTATTCGGCAGTCGCTTCGTCGATGGAGCGGCCCAGCATGGCGACCGCCACATGGCCGTCGTCCTCACCGATCGGGGTCAGGCGCACGCTGAATTTGTCGCCGCGGATGGCCACGTCGAATGCATCGCTGGGCATGCGCGCCATGCCTTGCATCTGCGACATGACGTCGTCCACCGCGGCCGGCGGCAGGCTGGACGCCACCGGCAACCAGTGCCCCTTCGGATCGCGCGTCAGCAGCAGCGTTTGCAGGGCCGTGGTCTCCCGCATGTCGCGCGCCAGCCTTTCGTCCAGCGGGAATGCCATGACCACGAAACCGATCGTCACCGGCGCCTTCACCGGCACCACGACAATCTGGTACGGCAGCCTTTCCACGATGGCCACGCCGTTGGCGCCATCGCTGGACTCGGCCCGGTCCAGCATGCTCATGACCATGTGTTCCAGCCCCGCAGCCTGCGCGTCGCTGGTGGCCGCGACCACCTTGCGTTCCGCGCTGACCAGCATCGTCATGGACGCCTTGATGCGCCGGCCATGGTTGGCCAGCGCCGATTCGATGGTGGCGCGGTCGCCTTCATCGGTGTTGCCGATCGCCGCCAGGAAGCCGGCATCGCGCGACAACAGGCGCGCGCCGTTGCGCAGGTTCTGCGCGTTCTGCTCCATCAGGCGGGCAAACACCTTGCTGCCGTTGACCAGTTCGGACGCAATCGCCGTGCGCGCATTGCTGTCGATGCCGCGCTGGATCACCACCAGCCCCACGAGCTGCACCACAATCAGCAGCACGAGGAACAGGGTGACGATACGGCTTTCGAGGCTGCGGAAACGCATGGGATCAGTAAGGAGTGGAATCGGGCTCGGTAACCGGCGGCTTCAACGCCATCCTGAAGCTGGCACTGGCCGTGCCGTCGGCCAGGCGCAGCGCCTGTTCCAGCGCATTGCCGCCCACGATATCGGGGTGCCAGGCCTTCAGCACATACTTGCCGGCCGGAGCGTCGACGGCAACCGCGCCGCTGGCGTCGGTCTTGCCGAAATACGGGGTATCGACGATGCGCACGTAGGCGATCATCTTGTCGTGGATATTGCAACCCAGGACCACGGTGCCGGGCTTGTCGAAGGTTTGCGGCTCGGCCGTGGTGCCGGTGTACAGCTTCTGGTCGAACTTGTGCGGCGCCGAGAACGAATAGATATGGTGGCGCACCTTGTCGTTGTTGGGGAAGTAGATCTTGCTGCCGGTCTGGATCACCGTCACCAGCGGAATGAACTTCAAGCCCTTCTGGCTGATTTCGCCCGCCTTCAGCGGCTTGGGCAAGGGCTGGCCGCCATCGGCTTCCAGGTAGACCACCGCATCGGCCACCGGCTTGCCGGCGTTGTCGGTCACGTGGACCGTGATGCCGCCTGCCGCCCAGGCAGAACTGGCGCACAACATAACCGCCAGCGCGGCGGCATGGATCTTGAACTGGCTCGGCATTGCTCTCTGTCCCGGACGTGAAAGCTTATTGTAGCGCCAAAATGTGTTTCCGGCATTCATCATACTGTCACATTTCCGTTACACAATCGGCCAGTCGCCACTTCCGCCACACCCATTATCGTGAGCACCTCCGCCGCCGCCCTGCCGCACAATGTGACCTACCTGCGCCCCCAACCGGACGAACTGCTTGGCCAGCACCTGCTGGACATCATCCAGCGCCGCCAACTGCACGCCCTGTTCCAGCCCATCGTTCACATGCAAAGCGGCGAAATCATCGCATACGAAGGCTTGATCCGCGGCCCCTCCGACAGTCCGCTGCATTCGCCGCTCAACCTGTTCCGCGTGGCGCGCGCCAACCACCTGGCGCGCGAAGTGGAATACCTGTGCCGCCGCATCGTGCTGGAGCGCTTCGCCGAGCTGGATTTGCCGGGCAAGCTGTTCCTGAACGTCAGCCCCGAATCGCTGATGCGCCAGCCGGACGGCAGCCGCGGCGAAACCCTGGGCTACATCCACGAATTCGGCATCAACCCGGCCAACGTCATCATTGAACTGACTGAAAACCAGCCCACCTACGACTACGAATTGATGCGCGAAGCGGTGCTCCACTACCGCAACATGGGCTTCCAGATCGCGATCGACGACCTGGGCGAGGGCTTTTCCAGCCTGCGGCTGTGGTCTGAATTGCGGCCGGAGTTCGTCAAGATCGACATGCACTTCATCCAGGGCATCGACCGTGACCCCGTCAAGCTGCAGTTCGTGCGCTCGATCCAGGAGATCGCGGACAAGTCGAACACCCTCGTCATCGCGGAAGGCATTGAAAAGGCCGCCGAATTGCTGGTGCTGCGCGACATCGGCGTCGCCTTCGGCCAGGGCTACCACCTGGGCCGTCCGCACGCCCACCCGGCACGGGCCCTGCCGGCGGAAGTGGTCAAGGTACTGGGCCGGAATGGCGTGGCGGTGTATCCGCAACGCGCTGCCGAGAGAAACGCCGTGAGTATCCGCAAGCTGCTGCATGACGTGGCCGCCGTGCCGCCGTCGATGAACAACAACGACGTTTACGAAATCTTCATGGCCGAGCCCAAGCTGATGATCATCCCCGTGGTGGACTCCGGCCGCCCGCTCGGCCTGATCTCGCGCTTCGACATGATCGACCACTTCGCACGGCCCTACCAGCGCGAGTTGTACGGCAAGAAACCATGCACGCTTTTCATGGATGCCAAACCGATCATTGCGGACGCCGACACCAGCCTGCAGGACCTGTCCTGCCGCATGGCCGAATCCGATGCCCACCACCTGTTCAACGGCTTCATCATCACCCAGGACGGGCGCTACCTCGGCATGGGCACCGGCCATGACCTGATGCGCGAAATCACGCAGATGCAGATCAATGCGGCACGCTATGCCAATCCGCTGACCCAGCTGCCGGGCAATGTGCCGATCAACGAGCATATCGACCGCCTGCTGGAAAGCGGCACGCGCTTCTGGGTCTGCTACGTCGACCTGGACCACTTCAAGCCCTTCAACGACGTCTATGGCTACCGCCGCGGCGACGACGTCATCCAGCTCACCGGCCACATCCTGGACAAGCACGCCGACCGCAACCGCGACTTCGTGGGCCATATCGGCGGCGACGATTTCGTGATCCTGTTCCAGAGCGAGGACTGGGAGGAGCGCTGCCAGGCCATCCTCGACGATTTCGCCACCGCCATCGCCGACTTCTACAGCAACGAAGACCGCGAACGGGGCGGCTACATCAGCGAAGACCGGCAGGGCAAGAAAGTCTTCTACTCGCTGATGAGCCTGTCGGTCGGGGTGATCCGCGTCGAGCCGCACCAATACTATTCCCACCACCAGATCGCGGCCAGCGCTGCTGATGCAAAGAAACAAGCAAAAAAGATACACGGCAACAGTCTTTTCCTCGACCGCAGGGTGCAATCGCCAAACCGGTAGACTATATTGAAAGCATGAGCCCCCTCATCTACAGCTTGTGCCACAAACCGATCGTCGGCCTGGCGATGGCCAGCGTGGCGCTGTGCGACTTCCCGCCGCTCATGAAGGACGTCCAGATGAAGCTCGGCCAGGCTGGCGCCGTCGCCACCGCCGATGTGGACGTGCCGGTCGACCTGAGCTATACCCTGCTGTTGGAAATGAGCAATCCTGGCGGCGACTCGCTGAGCAAGCAGGAAGTCGTCATCCTGGGCGACCGCCGGGTGGAGGATTGCGCCGACGGCACCGACCTGGCCAAGTTGCCGCGCCAGGAACGGGCCAGCTTCGGCCGCCCCATGGCGTTCCGGGTCGAAGTGCGGCGCAAGCCGGACAATATGCTGGTGCATTCGCGGCTGGTGAACACCCTGTGCGTCGCCAGCAAATGGGCCAACCAGCGCTCACGCAGCCTGGGCAATATCTCCCTGGCGCGCGGCACCTACACGCTGCGGATTGAAAATGTGGCGGCCCAGGCGGGGCTGGAGCGCCTGAACGCCACCATGGTGCTGTCGCCCGCGGCCGAGCCGCCACTGACCGCCCAGCGTTAGCCGTTCCAGCGCGGCGTGTTGCGCATCTCCGGACGCGCGGCCTCGTCGAAATCGATGCTGCCGTGCACTTGCTCGTCGGGCACTGCCTGTCCTGCCCCGCCGTTGCGCAAGCCCGCCATATTGTGCCGGGCCAGCGGGTGCCCCTGGGCGGCGGCGCGGCGGTACCAGCGCAGCGCTTCCGTTTCGTCCTGCGCCACACCCTGCCCGGTGGCATACAGCACGCCCAGGTTGTTCTGCGCCGCCGCCTCGCCTTTTTCGGCGGCGCAGCGGTACCAGTGCACGGCTTGCGCCAGGTCGCGCTGCACGCCGTTGCCGCTCGCATACAGCACGCCGACGCTGAACTGTGCCTGCGCCGAGCCGCCTTCCGCCGCCAGGCTGTACCACATCAGCGCCTGCGCCGTGTCGCGCGCCACCCCGGTGCCGTGTGCGAACATGCTGCCGAGCAGGCATTGCGCATGGATTTCGCCGCGCACGGCCGCCTTGCGCAGCCAGGCTTGCGCCAGTTCGCAGTCGGCCGCCACGCCGCGGCCATTCAGGTAAGCCTCGCCCAGCAGCGCCTGCGCGGTGGCGACGCCCTGCTCGGCGGCGCGGCAGAACCAGCGCGCGGCCATTTCTTCATCGGGAGGAACGCCGCGGCCGCGGCGGTACATCTGGCCCAGGTTCTGCTGGGCAGCGGGATCGCCCTGGCGCGCCGCGCGCCGGAACCAGTAGACGGCTTCCAGGTCGCTGTGCGCGGTGCCGACGCCCTTGTAGTACATGGCGCCCAGCTGGTTCTGGGCGAATGCCAGGCCCTGCAGGGCCGCCAGGCGCATCCAGCTGAAGGCCTGGCGCGGGTCGGCTTGCACACCCTCGCCATTCTTGTACAGGAGCGCCAGGTTGAACTGGGCATAAGGATTCCCGCGCTGGGCGGGGCCAAGGAACCAATGGAAGACGCGGTCCCGGTCTGCTACACCCTGGCCCAACGCCGCCCCCCATACCTTCTATTGTTAACTAAAGAATAAGAAGCGACTCCCGGCTACCTTTGATTAAACGCAAACTCAGAACTTGGCACGCACGCCGAAGATGAAGTTGCGGCCCGGCAGGGGCGACACATCCTTCAGCAGCGACGTCGACACGCGGATATCTTCGTTCAGCAGGTTCTTCGCCAGCACGAACCAGGTCAGGTCCATGTCCTTGAATTTCTGCGTGTACGACACATTGGCCGTCAGCTGGTTGTAGGAACCCGTCGGCCGCGTTTCGAACGAAGCGAGGCGGTCCTGCGCCTGGGCGTGGATCCAGGTCGCGCCGGCGCGCCAGTTCGGCGTGCGGTAGCCGATGGTGGCGCCGATGCGGGACGCCGGCTGCAGCGGCAGGCTGCCTTCGTTTTTCAGGTCGCCGTGCGAGGTATCGGCGAACAGGCGGCCGTTCAGGCCCATGGCCAGCGGGTTGTATTCGACCTCCGCCTCGGCGCCACGGATGGTCGCATCGCCTTGGCTGAAGATACGCTGGCGGAATTCGCCGCCTTCATTGCCTTCGCCGTCCAGCATGCGGCCCGTCACGTGGCCATAGATGAAGTCGGAAATGCTGTTGTGGAACAGGTTGGCCTTCCAGCGCACCAGCCCAGCCGTCTTCTGCAGCGACAGTTCGACGTTGCGCGAGGTTTCCTTGCGCAGGTTGGGGTCGCCCTGGTCGAAAGTGATGGTCGCGTCGTGCGGGCCGCCGGAATACAGTTCCTCCGTGCTCGGTGCACGCTGGGCGCGCGACAGCGTCAGGCCGGCCGCGTAGCCGGGGGTGAACGACCACAAGCCGCCCAGCGCGCCGCTTTGCAGCGAGAACGAGCGGTCCAGGCCGGACACCGGTTCGCGCTTGACGTGCTCCAGGCGCAGGCCCGCATTGACACGCACCGGCCCCCACTCCTTCTCCTCGACCAGGAAGCCGGCGGTGGCATTCGAGCGCGTGACAGGCACCGTGTCCGGGCCGCCTTCCGCGCTGAGGGCCGAGAAGTGCGTCAATTCGGTCTGCACGCCGAAGGTGCCGTGCCAGCCGCTGATGCCTTTGTGGACGGCTTCCGCACGGGTTTCCAGCGCGCGGTTCTTGAACTGCACTTCCGGCTGGCCATCGTCGCCCAGTTCGGCGTGGCGGTAGTCGGTGTAGCCGGCCTTGAACTTGGCCGATTCGATGCCCGGCAAGGGATTCTTGAACAGGCTGTCGAAGTCGTAGCGGGTCTGGTGCTGGTCGATCGCCGAACCTTCCGCGCTCGGGATCCCGTACTTGTTGTCCAGGCTTGACACGGAAGCGCCGACGTAGCCCCAGCTGTCGATGTACGAACCGCCGAAGCCCGCGCCCTTCTCCTTGGTGCCGGAGTGCGGCAGGCGGCCGCTGCCCGAATCCGGATCGCCTTCGACGCGGCTGCCCGGGATCTTGTAGTCGCCGGACTGGCGGCTGTTGGCGTCCAGGTGCAGTGCCAGCTTGCCGGCGGCGCCGTCCAGCGTGGCCGACGTGGCGTGCCCCTCGTCCACCGTGCTGTAACGCGCTTCGGCCTGGCCCGTGAGTTTCTGTTCCAGCGCCGGCGGGATGCGTTCGTTGACCACGTTGACCAGGCCGCCGATCGCGCCCGAGCCGTACAGCAGCGCCGCCGGCCCGCGCAGGATCTCGATCTGGTGCGCCACCGCGCCTTCGGCCGATACCGCGTGGTCGTTCGACAGGCCGGACACGTCGGAAACCGCCATGCCGTTCTCCAGCATTTTCACGCGCGCCCCTTCCAGGCCGCGGATGATCGGGCGCGAAGCCCCGGCGCCAAAGGCCGACGAGGACACGCCCAGTTCGGAGGACAGCGTTTCGCCCAGCGAGTTCGCCATCTTGTCGCGCAATTCATCGCCGGACAGCACTTTGGCCGGCAGCAGGATCTGTTCGGTTTCGCCCTTGTGGAAAGGGTTGGCGGTGACAATGACCTTGGTGACTTCGCCATCGGCGCCGTCGGTGCCGTCGGCGGCGTGGGACGAAACGGATACGGCCGACAGGACAGCGCCTGCCAGCAGGGAATACTTGAAATTCATAGGTAACCTCTGGATACGACAAACAATAGCCAGGCTGCGGCATCGCGCCGCAGCGGCAGGACTGGAGCAAAGGTTTGTCAGGCCAGGGGTGGTGCGCGTGAATCGTAAGCGCGCGCGCCGCGTGCATGGAGCAACTGCGGCAAGGCGACGCCGGCCTGGGGCGCGCTGTAATCGACAGCCGGGAAAGTGAAGCTCGGGGTATGGATGGCGCTGGCCAGCGAAGCGAAAGCCGCGCACTGGCTGCAATTATGATCGAGCGCCAGGCCCGCGCTGACGGCATTGTCGCCGCTGTCGGTGGCCCGCTGCTGCTCGCTGCCTTGCCGGAAGTCCGACCAGTGCGACACCGCGTGCACCATCCCCAGCTGCTGGGACAGTACCAGCAGCACGGCAAGCAGGACGTGCAGGAAATGGCGGTTGGCGTTCTTCACGGCGGCTATTGTAAGCAGATTAGGCAAACTTGCGCAATGCATCACGTGCGAGGCCGGCGCCGATGCTGCCGAACAGGTCGCCCTCGACCTGGCGCGCGCCCGGCACCTGGGCCGCGATCCGCTCGCGCAGCGCGCGCACGCCGCTGGAGCCGCCGGTGAAGAAGATCGTGTCGACCTGGCCTGGCTGCACGCCGGCATCCACCAGCAACTGCGCCACTGTCGCGCCGACACTGGCCACCAGGTGCTCAGCCGCCGCGTCGAAACCGGCGCGCGTCACGTCCAGCAGCACCGGCGGCGCAAAGCGGTCGAGGTCGAGCTGCACCTGGTCGGCGCCGGACAGGCCGATCTTGGCCTCCTCCACTTGCAACGCCAGCCAGTGGCCGGCGCGCTCTTCGATCAGGTGCTGCAAGCGCGCCAGCTTGGCCGGCTCGCGCGCGTCGCGGATCATCTCGGGCAACTGCGCCTGCATCTTGCGCGTGTAGGCCTGGTTGATGGTGTGCCAGGTCGCCAGGTTGAAGTAATAGCTGGACGGCACCTCGGCGCCGCTGAGGAACTGGCTGCCATAGCCCAGCAGGGGCATCACGTTCGACAGGCTGAGGTACTTGTCGAAATCCGTGCCGCCAATGTGCACGCCGCCGGTGGCCAGGATATCGTCGGCGCGATCGCTGCGCGCCACGCGGTCCGGGCCCAGCCGCACCAGGGTGAAGTCGGAAGTGCCGCCGCCAATGTCGGCGATCAGCACCAGTTCTTCGCGCGCGATCTGCGATTCGTATTCGAATGCCGCGGCAATCGGCTCGTACTGGAACGCGACATGGCGGAAGCCGACGCTGCGCGCCACCTCGGCCAGCGTATCCTCCGCCACCTGGTCGGCCGCCTTGTCGTCATCGATGAAGTGGACGGGCCGCCCCATCACCACCTGATCGAATGCGCGCCCGGCGGCGCTTTCCGCGCGGCGCTTCACCTCGCCGATGAATTGCGACAGCAGCAGGCGGAATGGCAAGGCGCGGCCGCCCACTTCGGTCTGGCCGTCGATCAGGCTGGTGCCCAGCAGGCTTTTCAGGGAGCGCATCAGGCGCCCTTCGCATCCGGCCAGGTATTCGGCCAGGGCAGCGCGCCCATAGCTGGTTTCATCGTCTTCGGCGTTGAAGAAGACCACGGACGGCAATGTCATTTTGCCATCTTCGAGCTCCAGCATGATCGGGTGGCCCGGGCGCACCCAGCCTGCCGTGGAATTGGAAGTGCCGAAGTCGATGCCGCAAGCCTGAACCATCTTAATCATCCGAAATCCGAAAGGGGCGGTATTTTAACAGAGGGCATCGCGGCTAGCACGCCACACTCAACACCTGTAAACGCAAGGAAACAATTGCCATGTGGTAAGATTGGTGCTTATTTCCAGAATCGCAAGCCTACCAGCCGCGACACGCATTGATGCGACAGACCACGCCACAACCTGCGGTCAGCCTTGCCGAACAGAAGGCCATCATCCTCCAGGAGGGACGCCGCGTCACCTCCTATGATGTTGCGCTCGTGGCCGGCGTGTCGCAATCGGCGGTGTCGCGTTGCTTCAAACCCGGTGCCAGCGTCTCCAAATCGACTTATGCGCGGGTCATGAAGGCGGCCCAGGGGCTCGATTACATCCCGAATGCCGCCGCGCGCAGCCTGATCACGCGCCGCACCAACATCGTGGCGATCATCGTGTCCCATTCCAGCATGCTGTACAACCCGGCGGCCCTGTCGGAACTGAGCCAGCAGCTGAACCGGCGCGGCAAGCGCGCCCTGCTCTTCACCATGCAGCACGAAGGCGAGATCGAAAGCATCCTGACCGACGTCTGGCAATTCCAGGTCGATGGCGTGGTGGCGGCGGCCAAACTCAATGCCGCGCATGTGGCGGAGTTCAAGCGCCGCCAGGTGCCGCTGGTGGTGTTCAACCGCCACCTGCGCGACCTGGACGTGAATACCGTCCTGTGCGACCAGTATGAGGCGACGCGCGCGCTGGTGAGCCGCCTTGCTTCGGCGGGACACCGCCAGTTCGCCCTGATCGGCGGGCCGAGCGAGAATTCGGTGGCGCGCGAACGCCTGCACGGGGCGCTGGACCGCATCGTGGAACTTGGCCTTCCTGAAGCGCCGGTGTTCCATGGCTGCTTCGACTACGCGAGCGGGGTGGCGGGCCTGCATGAATTGATCGCGCGCCTGGGCGCCATCCCGGATGCGGTCCTGTGCGGCAATGACGCGATGGCCATGGGCTGCGTCGATGCGGCGCGCCAGCATTTGCACATCGACGTGCCGTCTTCCATGTCGGTGGTGGGGTGCGATGCGGTGGAAGGGTCGAACTGGCTCAGTTATGAGCTGACCACCTTGCGCCAGCCGCTGCACAAGATGGCCGTGGCGGCGGCGGATTTGATGTGCCACTTGATCGAGTCCGATGGCGATGTCGCGGCCGAGAAACGGATCTTTGCGGCGCAGTTTGTGGATGGGGAGACGGCGCGGCTGGCGGGGGTGCTGTCGGTGCTGGCTGCTTAGCGCTTATGGGGTCCGACCCTGAGGGTCGTACCCCGGTTTTCGGGTTTTCGCGGTTTTGATCAGCCCGCAGCAATACGCTTGGCAATATGCGCCAGCGATTCCTCCACCTGGTCCACCAGGATCAGGCACAAATCCCCATCCTGCAGCCGATCCATCGCGGTATCGATCGCAATGAACTCCCCGGTGATCGTATCGATCCGCGTTGTGCGCGACGCGTCTTCCAACCCCTGGCGCAGCAGGCCAACCACTTCGCCATCGGCGCGGCCGCGCTGGCAGGCATCCTGGTACAGCACGACGTCGTCAAAGGCCTGGCCCAGGATTTCGGTCTGCTGGCGGATGTCCTGGTCGCGGCGGTCGCCCGCGCCGGAAATCACCACCGAGCGGCGCTTGGCCGGCATTGCATCCACGGCCTGCACCAGTGCCAGCATTGCATCCGGATTGTGGCCGTAGTCGGCGATCACGGTCGCCCCGCGGTACTTGAAGATATTGAAGCGGCCCGGCGCATTGTGGCTGTCGGTGGTAAAGGTCAGCAAGCCGCGGCGGATCGCATCCCAGGAGATACCCGCCGCCCAGGCCGCGCCCACGGCTGCCATGGTGTTCTCCACCTGGAAACCGATGCTGCCGTTGAAGGTGATCGGCACGTCGGCCAGCGGAATGCGCTGCTCGTTCTTGCCCTCCACCGCCACCAGCTGGCCGTTATCGATGAAGATGGTGCGCTTGCCCTGCGCCAGGTGGGTCGCCACCACCGGATGGTAGCGGTCGGCGCCGAAGAAGATCACCTTGCCCTTGCACTTGGCCGCCATGGCAGCCACGATCGGGTCGGTCGCGTTCAGCACCGCATAGCCATGCTCGTCGACATTCATCACGATCACGCGCTTGAGCACCGCCAGGTCTTCCACGGTGGTGATGTAGTTCAGGCCGAGGTGGTCGCCGGCGCCGATATTGGTCACCACGGCTACCTTGCAGCGGTCGTAGGCCAGGCCTTCGCGCAGGATGCCGCCGCGGGCGGTCTCGAACACGGCGGCGTCGACGTCCGGATGCTGGAGCACATTGCGCGCCGAGCGCGGGCCGGAGCAGTCGCCCGAATCGATCTGGCGGCCGTTGACGTAGACACCGTCGGTGTTGGTCATGCCGACGCGCAGCCCGCTCGCGGCGAGCAGGTGGGCGGCCAGGCGCACGGTGGTGGTCTTGCCATTGGTGCCGGTCACCGCGATCACGGGGATGCGGCCATCGTCGCCTTCAGGGAACATGGCGTTGATGATCGCTTCGCCGATCGGGCGGCCCTTGCCGTAGGATGGCGACAGGTGCATGCGCAGGCCCGGCGCGGCATTCACTTCCACCACGCCGCCATTCTGTTCTTCGATCGGACGCAGCACCGAGTCGCACACTACGTCCACGCCGCAGATATCCAGGCCGATCATCTGCGCCGCCTCCACCGCGCGCGCCGCCACTTCCGGGTGCACGTCGTCGGTCACGTCGGTCGCGGTGCCGCCGGTCGACAGGTTGGCGTTATTGCGCAGCACGACACGCTGGCCCTGCGGCGGCACGGAATCGGCCGCCAGGCCTTGCAGCGCCAGGCGCGCCAGCGCGATATCGTCAAAGCGGATCTTGGTCAGGGCGGTGCCGTGGCCGGTGCCGCGGCGCGGGTCCGCGTTGACGATGTCGACCAGTTCGCGCACCGAGTGCACGCCGTCGCCCACTACATGCGGCGGATCGCGGCGCGCGGCGGCCACCAGCTTGTTGCCGATCACCAGCAGCCGGAAATCGTGGCCGGCCAGGAAGCGTTCGACCATGATGTCGTCGCGGAATTCCTTGGCGGCGTTGTAGGCGGCGATGGTCTGCTCGCGGGTGGTGATGTTGACCGTCACGCCCTTGCCCTGGTTGCCGTCCTTCGGCTTGACCACCACCGGCAGGCCGATTTCCTGCGCGGCCTTCCAGGCGTCTTCCGCGTCGACGGCGGTGCGGCCTACCGGCACGGGAACGCCGGCGGCGTCCAGCAGTTTCTTGGTCAGTTCCTTGTCCTGCGCGATGGTCTCCGCGATGGCGCTGGTGGTATCCATTTCGGCGGCCTGGATGCGGCGCTGCTTGCTGCCCCAGCCAAAGCTCACCATCGAACCTTCCGTCATGCGGCGGAACGGGATCTTGCGGGCCACGGCGGCCTGCACGATGGAACCGGTCGACGGGCCCAGGCGCACGTCCTCGTCCAGTTCGCGCAGCTCGTGCAGCGCGGCAGCCAGGTCGAATGGCGTGTCGTCCATCGCAGCCTTGCACAGCTTTTCAGCCCATTCCACGGCCAGGCGGCCCACCGCTTCCTCGGTGTACTCCACCACCATCTGGTAAATGCCTTCTTCCAGGGTCTGCGTGGTGCGGCTGAAAGTGACGGGGCAGCCGGCCTCCGCCTGCAGGCCCAGGGCCGCCAGTTCCAGCACGTGCGCCATCGGGATCGTGTCGGCGTGGCCGTCGGGCTGCAATTGCGCCAGGCGTGGGAAGCGGGTGCGCAGGCGCACTTCGAAACCAGGGATCTTGTCGACCGAGCGCTCTTCCGGCGTGCAGGACACGATGGCTTCAACCGCCGTATGGTGGCTCCACAGATTAGGGCCGCGCAGCGCGCGGATGCGAATAACTTCCATTCCTGGTAATCCTTAGTTTTTCTTGGTGTTCCACTCGAAGGTGCGCAGCGCGGCGCCGATCAGGTCCGGCGACAGGCCCATGGCCCAGCCGGCGCCGATCGCTGCCAGCACCGCTTCCTTGCGGTCCTCTTCGCTGGCCGGCAGGCAGGACGGCGGCAGCACGGCCAGCTCGTCGCGCCCGGCCGCCATCACGAAGCCGCCGTCGCGCAGGAACACGGCGTGGCCGCCATCCTGGCGGTGCGAATCGATGGCCGGCACGTGTTCGTCCAGGCCGTAGAAGATCACGTCGCCGTCGCACAGTTCGGCCATTTCCACCACTTGCGCGTCGGACGCGTTCAGCACGGCGGCGCCTTCCGGCAGCACCACGTCGACCTGGGTGCGCAGCACGCCGTACATCTGTTCCGGCGTGTTGATGTAGAACTCCGCCAGGTCTTCGTGGCCGGCGGCGTCGGTTACCACGCCCACCATGCACTTATCGTAGGAGAAGCCTTCGCTCAGGATCATGCGGCCGCAGTTGGCGAAAACGGCCGCTTCCACATTCTTGTTCAGCAGCAGGCGTTCGCCGGACTCCCATTCGGTCAGCGGGCCGCGCGCCACTTTGCGGCCGTTCAGGAACACGCCTTCCTCGGTCGCGGTACCGACGTAGCGGCCGCCCATCTGCAGCAGCCAGCCGATCAGGCGGGCGATCAGTGCGTTCTGGCGCGAGCCGGCCACGCCGACGATCGGGATGCGGCCATCTTCGCCGTCGGCAAACAACTGGTCGCAGATCGCGTGGCCGACCGGGCGCGCCACGCCGCCGGCGGCCGGCTTCAGGTGGGCCAGCAGGCCCGGGCTCGCATTCACTTCGATGATGGCGCCGCCTTGCTCTTCCAGCGGCCTGGAGATGTCGGCGGCCACCAGGTCGATGCCCGCGATGTCGAGGCCGATGGTGCGTGCCGCCAGGGCGGCCATTTCCGCCACGGCCGGGTGCACCAGGTCGGTGACGTCGTTGGCCACGTTGCCGTTCACCTGGATCAGCACCTTGCGGCCGCCTTCCACCACGGAGTCCGGGGTCAGCCCCTGGCGCTTCAGGTCCAGCTGCACTTCTTCCGACTTCTTCGGCTCGACGATATTGAGCGGGAATTCTTCGGTGGTGCCGCGGCGCGGGTCGGTGTTGATCTGGCTGTCCACCAGTTCCTGCACGGTGGACTTGCCGTCGCCGGTCACCCACAGCGATTCGCCCATGGAGGCTGCCACCATGCGGCGCCCCACCACCAGCAGGCGGTGCTCGTTTCCGACGATGAATTTCTCGACGATGACACTCTTGCTGCCGCCGCGCAGCACGGCGATGTCGTAGGCGGCACGCACGTCGGCTTCGGTCATCAGGTTGAGCGACACGCCGCGGCCATGGTTGCCGTCGTAAGGCTTGACGGCCACCGGCAGGCCGATGTCCTGGGCTTCTTCCCATGCTTCGTCGGCGCTCTTCACCAGGGTGCCTTCCGGTACCGGCACGCCGACCGATTTCAGCAGGTCCTTGGTCATGTCCTTGTCGGACGCGATGCCTTCGGCAATGGCGGACGTGTTGTCGGTTTCCGCCGTCCAGATGCGGCGCTGGCGGGCGCCGTGGCCCAGCTGCACCAGGTTGCCGTCGGTCAGGCGGATGTGCGGGATCTTGCGGTCGGTCGCGGCGTCGACGATGGAGCCGGTCGACGGTCCCAGGCACAGCGATTCGACCATCGAGGTCAATTTTTCAACGGTGGCGGCCAGGTCGTACGGCTTGTCTTCGATGGCGGCCATCAGCAAGTCCTTGCCGGCGGCCAGCGCGGCGCGCCCCACCTGTTCCTGGCGGGTGCGGAATGCCATTTTGTAAATGCCGCTGCCTTCCGTCGTCTGGCGCGTCTTGCCAAAGCCGGTACGCATGCCGGCCAGGTTCTGCAATTCGAGGACGACGTGTTCCAGGATGTGGCCGGCATAGGTGCCGTCGCGCAGGCGCTCCAGGAAGCCGCCGCGCTCGCCGACGCCGCAGCGGTGCTCGACCAGCCCTGGCAGGAAGGCGATCAGGCGTTCATACAATCCGGGGAGTTTATTCGAAGGGTAATTTTCAAGCTCGCCGATATCCAGCCAGGCTTCGATGACCGGGCGATAGGTCCAGATGTTCGGTCCGCGAAGGTGTGTCACACGGAGAAACTCAATATCTTTCTTTTTTGTCATGTTTTAGCTCTTGTACCTCTTGCGGTATACTCCGCCCGTCCTACTATTTTCCCACTGTTTCGCAATTCTTGCCACTTGGCAAAGAGCGCTGGAGTCCGACCCACAATGATAACAAACCAACTTTCCTCTGAGCTGAGCCTGACAGAACTTCCCGACAGGTGGCGCACAGAGATCCCGGCGCTGCTGGCTCCCGACGAGAACGTCCTCAGCGCGCTGGAGGTTGACCTTGACTCCAAACTCCACTTCGCAAAAGGCCTGGTATTCCTCACGGAGCGCCGCATTATGGCACGCGCCCCCGGTTCCACGGTATGGCAGGAGTGGACTTATCGCCCTGGCATGTCGCTAAAACTGCACGACCACGCCGGCGTCGGCCACCTCGAACTGGTGGACGAAACCCAGCGCCTGGCGGCCTGGCGCTTCACCCTGGGCCAGAACCTGCTCGCCATCCGCCTGAGCGAGAACTTCCCGCGCCTGCTGGAAGCGGCCGTCCATGGCAAGCCGCTGCAGCAGGTCGAACAGAATGCCTGCCCCACCTGCAAGGCGCCGCTCGATCCCGACCAGGAAGAATGCCCGGTGTGCACCAAGGTGGTCCACACGCCGCCGTCGACCTGGACCCTGTTCCGCCTGTGGCGCTTTGCCAAGCCTTACAAATGGCCCCTGCTGCTTGGCTTCATGATGATGCTGCTGTCCACCGCGGCGCACCTGATCCCGCCCTACATCAGCAAGCCGCTGATGGACAATGTGCTCATTCCGTACCAGAGCGGCAAGCCGGTCGATACCAGCCTGGTGGTGCTGTACATGAGCGGCCTGGTGGGCGCGGCCATGCTGGCATGGCTGTTCGGCTGGGCCAAGACTTATGTGCTGGCCCTGGTGTCCGAGCGCATCGGCGCCGACCTGCGCACCACGACCTATGAGCACCTGCTGCGCATGTCGCTCGAATACTTCGGCGGCAAGCGCACCGGCGACCTGATGTCGCGCATCGGCTCCGAATCCGACCGTATCTGCGTCTTCCTCTCGCTGCACCTGCTGGACTTCGCATCCGACTGCCTGCTAATCATCATGACCGGGGTGATCCTGTTCTCGATGGATCCCTGGCTGGCGCTGGCGACCCTGCTGCCGCTGCCCTTCATCGCCTGGATGATCCACATCGTGCGCGACAAGCTGCGCACCGGCTTCGAGAAAATCGACCGCGTGTGGGGCGAAGTCACCAACGTGCTGGCCGATACCATCCCCGGCATCCGCGTGGTGAAAGCCTTTGCGCAGGAAACCCGCGAGGCGAGCCGCTTCCGCACCGCCAACAAGCACAACCTGGCCGTCAACGACAAGTTGAACAAGGTGTGGTCGCTGTTCTCGCCGACCGTGTCCTTCCTGACCGAACTGGGCATCCTGGTGATTTACGTGTTCGGCATCTGGATGATCTCCAAGCAGCACATTACGGTCGGCGTGCTGAGCTCCTTCACGCTGTATGCCAACCGCTTCTACGGCAAGCTGGATTCGATGAGCCGCATCGTATCGGTGACGCAGAAATCGGCGTCCGCCGCCAAGCGCATTTTCGACATCCTGGACCACGTTTCCAGCGTGCCCGATCCGGTGCAGCCGGTGAAGGTGGAGAAGATCCGCGGCGACATCACGCTGCGCGAAGTCGGCTTCCGCTACGGTAACCGCGCCGTCAACCGCGGCGTCAACCTCGAGATCAAGGCTGGCGAAATGATCGGCCTGGTGGGCCACTCCGGCTCCGGCAAGTCGACCCTGGTCAACCTGATCTGCCGCTTCTACGATGTGGCGGAAGGCGCGATCCTGCTGGATGGCGTGGACATCCGCAATTTCGCCGTGTCGGACTACCGCCGCAATATCGGCCTGGTGCTGCAGGAGCCCTTCCTGTTCTTCGGCACCATCGCGGAAAACATCGCCTACGGCAAGCCGAATGCGACCCGCGCCGAAATCATGGCGGCGGCCCGGGCCGCCCACGCGCACGACTTCATCCTGCGCCTGCCGCAGGGCTACGACTCCATGGTCGGCGAACGGGGCCAGGGCCTGTCGGGGGGCGAGCGCCAGCGCATCTCGATCGCGCGAGCCCTGCTGATCGACCCGCGCATCCTGATCCTCGACGAAGCCACCGCTTCCGTCGACTCGGAAACCGAAAAGGAAATCCAGAAGGCGCTCGACAACCTGGTGGCCGGCCGTACCACGATCGCGATCGCGCACCGCCTGTCCACGCTGCAGCGCGCCAACCGCCTGGTGGTGATGGATCGCGGCAAGGTGATCGAAGAAGGCCCGCACGATGAACTGATGGCCCGTGAAGGCGCCTACTACCGCCTCTACCAGGCGCAGGCGCGCAACGTCGATACCGACCTGGATGACAAAGCAAAGAGCCGCGAAGATGACAATTAATTTTACTTTGAGCCGCGACAGTTTCGGCAAGTTGAACCTGGTCGATGCCAACGGCGTGCTGCATCAAGGCGTGTCCCCGGTGCGCGCCTTTCCCATCCAGGCGCCGGAGGAAGGCCTGTCCCTGGTGAACAGCGACGGCAAGGAGGTGGCATGGCTGGACCGCATCTCCGACCTGTCGCCTGAAATGGCCGACGTGGTGCGCGAAGAACTGGCCGGCCGCGAGTTCATGCCGGAGATCACCCGCATCATCGACGTCGGCAGCTATGCCTGCCCTTCCACCTGGACGGTCGCCACCGACCGCGGTGAAACCTCCTTCGTGCTGCGGGGCGAGGAAGACATCCGCCGCATTGGCAGCGTGTCGCTGCTGGTGTCGGACAGCCACGGCATCCACTTCCTGATCCGCGACCAGTTCGCGCTGGACAAGCACAGCAAGAAAATCCTGGATCGTTTCCTCTAAAAAAGTTGACTTGAATCATGGGCTGCCGCAGTTGCGCGGCGGCACAATTGCCGCTCAACCATCAGGAGCAGCCCATGGAATCCCATGTCTTCGGCCCCGACCTCGCGCTGGGCATCCCCATCCTCGACCAGTCGCACCGCCTGGTGTTCGACATGCTCGACAAGATGGACGGGCTGCCCCGCCCCGCTTTCGACCAGGCCTGCCGGGAGCTGGCGGCGGAATTCATGGAACACCTGCGCGAAGAAAACAGCCTGATGGAACGCATCGGCTACCCGGCTGCTGCGGTCCACCGCGCAGCCCATGGCGAATTGCTTGCTTCGGTCGGCGCCATCCAGCGCCAGTTGGGCGCGGGCAACGAAGCCGCGGCCCGCCAGGCCGTGCGCGAACTCGGCGACTGGCTGGAAGCCCACATCAACACCATGGATCTCGCGCTGGCAATCGCCGCATCGAAGTTAGAATAAAGCGCTTGACTTAGAGTGCACTCCAACTTTTACGATCCCCTCCATGGAATCCCACCTGAGCATTGACGAAGTTGCACAGCGTACCGGCCTGACGGCCCATACCCTCCGCTATTACGAGCGCATCGGCCTGATCGCGCCCGTGCGGCGCGCGGCCGGCGGCCAGCGGCGCTACGCAGCCAAGGACCTTGCCTGGATCGAATTCCTGCTGCGCTTGCGGACCACGCATATGCCGATTGGCAAAATGCGCGAGTTTGCAAGACTTCGCGGCGCCGGGGACCCCACGGTGCCGGAGCGCCGCCGGATGCTGGAAACGCACCTGGCGGACGTCCTGGCCGAGATCGAAGCGATGCAACAATCCGCCGCCTCGCTGCGGGAGAAGATCGCGCATTACCGCACATTGGAGCAAACCCTGGCGTCCGCCAATCCCACTACCGATGGAGGACATGCCAATGAACCAGGAAAGCCGCTACGAGCGCGGGCTCGCAAGACTGCGTGAAATCGACGGGGACGCCGGAGAGCGCGTCATACAAAGCCTTGAAGACATCGCACCCGATTTTGCCCGTTACGTGATCGAATTCCCGTTCGGTGACATTTATTCGCGCCCCGGTCTCGACTTGAAATCGCGCGAGATCGCCGTCGTCGCCGCGCTGACCGCGCTCGGTAATGCCACGCCACAGCTGAAGGTCCACATCCAAGCCGCGCTGAACGTGGGCGTGAGCCGCGAAGAAGTGGTGGAAACCATCATGCAGATGGCGGTGTACGCCGGCTTCCCCGCCGCGCTCAACGGCCTGATGGCGGCCAAGGAAGTCTTCGCCCAATGAAAAAAGGGGCAGCGTGAGCTGCCCCATACACCCCCTACAGGTGAGAAAACGGGTTGGCGGTTCAGGCGACCGCGAGTTCCTGCGCCATGCCGCCGGAGGACATGTTCTCCAGCCTGGCGCGGTCCACGATGCGCAGGTCGCGGTTATTCAGGACAATCGAGCCATCCTGGCGCAGGCGGGCCAGCTGGCGGCTGACGCTTTCCACGGTCAGGCCCAGGTAGCCGCCGATGTCTTCGCGCGACATGCGCAGCTGGAAGCTGGTCGAAGAGTAGCCGCGCTGGGCATAACGGCCGGCCAGGTTCAGCAGGAACATGGCCAGGCGCTGTTCGGCGCGCATATGGCTCAGGAACAGCATCACCGACTGCTCGCGCTGGATCTCGCGGCTCATGGTGCGATGGAATTGCTGCAGCAGGCCGGGGATCTGCATCACCAGCTCCTGCAGGCGGGAGAACGGGATCTCGCAGACTTCACTGTCTTCCAGCGCCACGGCGTTGCACGAATGCTGGCCGGTGCCGATGGCTTCCATGCCCAGCAGGTCGCCGGCCATGTGGAAGCCGCCAATCGTCTGTTCGCCGCGCTGGTTGACCTGCACGGTCTTGAAGTGGCCGAAACGTACGGCAAACAGGCTGTGGAAGCTGTCGCCGGTCTGGTACAGCGGCTCGTCGCGGCTCACACGGCGGCGGCGGGCAATGATCTGGTCGAGGCGTGCGACATCGTCTTCCGCCAGGCCCTGCGGCAGGCACAGGCGGTTGAAGCTGCACAGCGAGCACTTCGCCGCGACAGGTGCGCAATTCTTGGTTCCGTTGGCGGGGGTGATTGGGATGACCGGGCTCATGATACTGCTCCTTGTTTTCGATGGAGCCAGTATCGCGCCCGGCACTCTTCCCCGGTATCAAGCTTCCTGTGTAGTTGATGTAGGGAATCCCCTACAAGCATCAAATCAGGCCATGCTCCAGGGCGTAGCGGGTCAGCTCGGCGTTGCTGGACATGCCCATTTTCTCCAGGATGCGGCTGCGGTAAGTTGTCACTGTGTTAGGGCTCAGGTGCAGTTTTTCCCCGATCCGCACCAGCGATTCGCCCTGGGCGATCAGCTTGAACACTTCCAGCTCGCGGTTGGACAGTTCCTCGTGGTCGCCAGTGGCGCCGCCGCCCACCAGGGTTGCCAATTTCTCAAGCAGCGCCGGGCTGACGTGCTTGCCGCCCGACGCGGCCTTGCGCACCGCCTCGATCAGCGTGGCAGTCGGCGCATCCTTGGTCAGGTAGCCCGCCGCGCCGGATTTCAGCGCCCGTACGGCATAGATTTCCTCGGAATAGGTGCTCAGGACCAGCACCGCCATGCGCGGGCATTCGCTGCGCAGGCTTTTCAGCAGGTCCAGGCCGTTCTTGCCCGGCATCTTGATGTCCACCAGCGCCACGTCGAAAGCGCGTTCGGCAACGCGCGCCATCGCTTCCACGGCATTGCTTGCCTCACCCTCCACGCTGATATCCGGCGCGGTGCCCAGCATCAGGCGCACGCCATTGCGCGCGATGGCATGGTCGTCCACCAGCAGCACGGTGATCTTGTCACCCATTCTTGTCCTCCAAAGGCAGGCGCAGTTGCAGGGTCGTACCCTGTCCGGCCTTGCCGCTGATATTCAGTTCGCCGGCAAAGCGGCGCGTACGTTCATGCATCCCGAACAGGCCCCATGATTCGCGGTCCGACAGGCCGGCGCTCTCGATCCCCTTGCCATTGTCTTCCACCCGCAGCACCACGTAGTCGCCATCGCGGTCCACGATCACGCGCGCCGCGCTGGCTTCGGCATGGCGCACGACGTTGGTCAGCGCTTCCTGCGCGACACGGAACAGCATGGTGCTGCGCTCCGCATCCAGCTCCAGCGCCAGGGCTTCCGGCGTGATGTTGCAGCTGCATTGCAGGCCGCTGCGCTGCGCCACCTGCTCCGCATACCATTCCAGCGCGGGCCAGATGCCCAGCTGGTCCAGTACGCTGGGACGCAGGTCCGTGATCACGCGCCGCACGGTCTCGATGGCATCCTGCGCCAGCTTGGCGGCATCCTTGAGCAGCGGGTCGGCATCCTCGCCGCCGCGCTCGATCGCCACCGAAATATAGGCCTTGATGCCGGTCAGCAGGCCGCCCAGTTCGTCGTGGATTTCCTGCGCAATGCGGGTGCGCTCGTGCTCTTTCAGCTTTTCCTGGTAGGCGGCCAGCTCGCGCAACTCCTTTTGCGACTGGCGCAGCACGCGTTCGGCCAGCTGCTTTTCATCGATCAGGCGCTGTTCGCGCAACAGGCGGTCGATGGCCCCGGCAAGAAAATCCAGGTAGCGCCCATCGCTGTCTTTCACCAGGTAATCGCGGGCGCCGCGCCGCATGGCTTCCGCCGCCACGGTCGCGCTGTCAGCGCCGGTCAGCATCATCACGGGAATGGCCGGCTGCGGTTCGCTCTGGTCGGCCGCCAGCCGGGCCAGGAATTCCAGGCCGGTCAAGTCCGGCAGGTGGTAATCGAGCAGGATGCAGTCCGGTTCTTCGCGCAAGGCGATTTCCAGCCCTTCCTGGCCGCTTTCCGCTTCCAGCAGCTCGCATTTGAAACCCGGCGACTGCGCGAAGGCGCGCCGGCAGGCCATGCGGTCGACGATGTCGTCTTCGACGATCAGGACCCGGACCGGGTTGCCTGGCAGGTTCGTCATGGCAGTTCGCTGATGGTCCAGTACAGGTTAATCGAGCGCACCACTTCCACGAACTGGCGGTAGTCGACCGGCTTGGTCATGTAGCCCGCCACACCGAGGTCGAAGCTGCGCATCTTGTCCTGCTGCTCTTCGGACGTGGTCAGCACCACGACCGGGATGCGGCGCAGGAAGGGATCCTGCTTCACGTTCTGCAGGAATTCGATGCCGTTCATGATCGGCATGTTCAAGTCCAGCAGGATGATGCAGGGCTGTTCGCTGCCCGGTTCGCGCAGGTATTCCAGCGCGGCTTCGCCATTTTCAGTGGCGACCACGCGGTTGGTGACGTGGACTTCCTTCAGCGCACGCAGGATGGTCATGACATCGACCTGGTCGTCTTCGACCAGCAGGATCGGCTTGCTTGTATTGTTCATGTTCGCTCTTTTTTCTTCGGCAGGGTGAAGTAGAAGGTGGTACCTTTGCCAAGTTCCGATTCCAGCCACACCCTGCCCTGGTACATTTCCACAATCTTCTTCACCAGCGCCAGGCCCACGCCCGTGCTTTCCACGCGGTCGCGCGGGGCCAGGGTCTGGAACAGCTGGAAAATACGTTCAAAATGGCGCTCCGCGATGCCAGGCCCGTTGTCGCGCACATGGAAGCGCCAGTGGCTGCCCTCGTCGGCCCAGCCCACTTCGATCTCGCCCTGCGGCTTGTCCATGTACTTGACCGCATTCGACACCAGGTTGTGGAACAGTTGCTGGATGCGGGTCGGTTCGCCGCTCACGGTCGGCATGCCCGGCATGACGCTGACCTGGATGTGGGGCGGCACCGCCAGCAGGTCCACCACTTCGGCCACCAGCTGGTCCAGCTTGACGGGCACCACGGCTTCCTTGATGCGGCCGACGCGGGAATACTGCAGGATGCCGTCGATCAGGGCGCCCATGCGGTGCACGCGGTTGATCAGCAGGCGCATGTGTTCCTTGCCTTCCTCGCTGAATTTGTCCGCGTAATCGTGCGCCAGCCAGTCAGCCAGCGAACCGATGCCGCGCAGCGGGGCCTTCAGGTCGTGCGACACCACGTAGGCGAAATTGGTCAGTTCCTCGTTGGCGCTGGTCAGCTCCTGCAACAGCTGCTGCGCCTTTTCCTCGGCATGCTTGCGCTCCGTGATGTCGCGTATCAGGCCGGTGAACATGCGGCGCCCGCCCAGCCACATCTCGGTCACCGCCAGGTCGATCGGGAACACGCTGCCGTCGCTGCGCAGGCCCGCCACTTCGCGTCCCTTGCCGATGATGCGCTTCTCGCCGGTCGACAGGTAATGGTGCAGGTAGCCGTCGTGCGCTTCGCGGTGCGGCGACGGCATCAGGATCGACACGTTGCGTCCCAGGACGTCCGCCTCCGCATAGCCGAACATGCGCTCGGCGGCAGGATTCACGCGCTCGATGATGCCCTGCTCATCGATGGTGATGATGGCATCGACCGCGGTTTCGAAGATGGCGCGCATGCGCGCTTCGCTTTCCTGCAGCGCGCGTTCGGCCCGCTTGCGGGCGCTGATGTCGTGGATGGTGGCCATCACCATCGGTTGCGTGCCGCTGTCCTGCAGCGGGGACAGGCTGACTTCGACAGGAAATTCCACGCCGTCCTTGCGGATGGCGGACAATTCGATGCCGGCGCCCATGGCGCGCGGACGCGGGTGCTCGAAATAGCTGCCGCGCAGGTTGACGTGGCCGTGGCGGAAGCGTTCGGGGATCAGGCTTTCCAGGGATTTCCCCGCCAATTCGCCTGGGCCATAACCGAACAGGGCTTCCAGCGCGGGATTGACCAGCACCAGCTGGCCGTCCTTGTCGATGATCAGCATGGCGTCGGTAGCTGATGCCAGCAGCCATTGCAAGCTGCGTTCCGCAATCGTTGAATGTGTCAAAGCCTGGTCCCGTGGTTGGTCAAATCCGGTCATCGTATGATTGTAGCGCCCACTAGGGCAAGCCGCCAAACCCCGGGCTGCCGCAAAATCTCCGCCAAACTTGACGCAGGTCAAGCGGACATGGTGACGCGCCTCAAGATGGCCGCTACAGTTGCTCCAAAAGTGGAGACTGGCCATGTTACCTGAAGAGATTGACCGTTGGACTGCCATCCTGCGCCAGCGGCGCCAGGTGCTGGCTGGGCGCGATTCCGCCGAAGTGGCGGCGATTGACGCCGCCCTCGAGCGGCTGGCGGCCGGCACCTTTGGCCAATGCCAGCGCTGCGGCGCGGCCATTTCCGACGGCCGTATCCACGCGCAACCCAGCGCCGCCATGTGCCTGGCCTGCCAGGAGCGGCAGGAATTGCAGCGCGACTTCGGCGCGAAGAGCGCGGCTTGACAAGCCGCTGTGCCATTTCGCTAGGGCGGGCCGCTGCGGAACGGCTTGCACGCCGGCCCCTCGCTCTCCGCGCCGTTGCAGATATGGCGGCGGCATTCCACCGCGCCGGGTTCCCCCGGCTGCGGACAGCGCCGGAAAATTTGCGAATAGTAGATCTGCAAGTCCTGTGCCCGGCGCCGCGACGCCGCGGAGCGCGCCGACCTCCCCGTGCTTGCCTCCTTCGCCGCCAGCCGGACCTCGCCTTGCCGTGCACGCTGGGCGGCCTTGTACCCGGGCTTGTACCCGGTCCTGGACTCGGCCTTGTACTCCGCCCTGTACTCGGACCTGGGCCGGCTCCTGGCCTGTGCGGCGCTCCCGCGTGGCGGCGGCGCTACCGCTGCCAGGCCGGCCACGTGCCTGTCCCGCGCCAGGGGCTGCCGCTGGGGCTGGCTATGCGCCACCGCACCCGACATCGCATCAAGCGCTGCCGCCCGCCGCTGCCCCGCACCCGGCACGGGTGGCAGCGCCGGCGGCCCAGCAGGTCTCGTTCCATTGCCCGGCTCAGCGTTTTCCCCTGCATTCACCGCCGGAGGCAGGGCCGCCCCGGGCGGCGGTGCCGGCGGCAGCAGGCGGGCCAGCTGTTCCATGTCCCGTTCCACCGATACGCGATGCGCCAGCACCGCGGCCCCGCCCGCGAGCGCGGCCAGCAGCGCGCCGCCGGCCATCCATACGCCGGGCGGGCGCCCCCCCTGCACCGGCGCCGGGGGCGGCGCGGCAGCATCCGGTGGCGGCGGCGCATAGCCGGTAGCTTGTTCGTCTGTCTCGTCCATAGGACGTGACACTACCTGTATTTCCGATCCCGTGGCGCAACCTACCGGGGGATGTTGACCACCAGCTGCTGCGAAGCATCCCAGCGCCGGCCGGCCGCGTCCAGGTGGAACACGGTGAACGGAATCGCGCCCATGATGTCGCCCCTGGCGTCCCAATCGATATCGGCATAGGCGCCGCTATAGTCCACGTCCTTGCCGGCGCGCACAGCCGCCAGCGCGGCCCCGATGGCTTGCGGCGTCACCTTCTCGCCCGGCGCATTCATCACCAGCCGCAGCGCGTCGCGCACCTGCCTGCCGCTGGGCTGCGCGCTGCCGGACATCTGGCCTGCCTTCTCGATGGCAAGCGCAGTCACCATCACGATGTCGTACGTCGGCGCGGTGAAGTCCTGCGGTTCGCTGCCATACTGGGCGATGTAATCGCTGCGGAAACGCTGGTAGGCCGGGCTGCCGTACAAGCCGATGGTCGCGGCCGAACCGCTGGCGCCGCCGGTGACGGCCGCCGGGTCGGCCAGGTTGTCGATGAAAGTCTGGTTGCCGGCCGCCGTGCCCGGCAACAGCCACAGCCCCTTGTAATTGGCCGGCAATGCCTCGTTCAGCACGTTGGCGGCAACATCGGCCGCCAGGATCCCGTTCAGGACCACGTCCGGGTTCGCCTCGAACACTTGCGCAAGGTAAGGCGCAAACCCGCTCTTCAAGCCGAACGGGATTTCCACCCGCTTCACCACGGTGCCGCCCAGCGCTTCGAATGCCGGCATGAACAGGCTGCCCAGGCCGGCGCCGAAGGCATCGCCCGCGTTGACCAGCACCACGGCGCGCCGCTTGCCCGCCTCAAACGCCACCTTGGCCAGCACCGGCGTCGCATCGACGTCGGACACGCCGATCCGGAACACCAGGTCGTCATCGCTTACCGTGCTCAACGCCGGCGACGAGCTCGATTCGGTCAGGATCGGCACGCCGCGCGCCCGTGCCAGCGGCAGCAGGTTCAACACCCGCGTCGACGTGGAAACCTGCAGCACCTGCACGCCCGCTTCCAGCAACTGGCGGCCCACGTCCTGCGCCTCGTTGTTGTCGCGCGCTACCAGGGCGATGACGTTCAGCCGCTTGCCCAGCACCCCGCCCGCTTCATTGACCTGGCGCGCCGCCAGCAACGCGGCATCGCGCGTCGAGGTGCGCCAGCCCACCGAGCCGATATTGATCGCTTGCGGATCGACCATGGCCTGGATCGGGTTGGCCGGCAGCGGCGTATCGTTGTTGCTGCTGCCGCCTCCGCCGCCACAGCTGCCCAGCGCAGCGGCCAGCGCCAGGGCCGCCAGCAGCCTAAAAACGGTACTCATACTGCACTCCATAGCGCCGTCCCAGCGATGGATAATCGATGCCGCCTTCGCCCGGATCGACGTGGCGGCTGTCCCACAAGTCGCGCACCTGGAAGCGCAGCACGCCACCGCCGCCCATGGTCCAGCGCGCGCCCAGCGTACTGTCCCAGTACGGCTTCAGCGCGTAGGCCTGGTTGGCCAGCAGCACGTTCGAGGTCGCCGCCGGCCTGGTGCCGACGTAGCGGTTGTCCAGGCTCAGTTGCAACGGCAGGCCGGCCACGCTGACGCTGCCGCCGGCATTGGCCGAATAGCGCGGGAACAGTTCCCCTTCCGGCCGCTGCGCCAGCGGGGCCAGCGTGTAGCGGTTGAGGCCGCGCCGGCTCGACGCCGTACTCAGGTTCGCATAGCCGGCAAACCAGTCGCGCACATAGCGCGCCTCGAATTCCACGCCGCGCACCCGGCTGTCGCTGCTGTTGCGCGCGACCAGGTTGAAGAAGGCCTGCTCCAGCGTCACCAGGTCCTTGACGCGGGTGCGGTACAGGGTCAGCGCCGCCTGCCAGTGGGCCGTGGCGGGAACGCTCAACTGCAGCTCGACCGTGCGCGCCTTCTGTGGCGCCAGGTCGGGATTGCCGCTGATGTCGCCCGGCTGCACGGCGCTGCGGTACAGCAACTCGGGCGACGGCGCCTGGAAGGCGGTGCCGGCCATCAGCTTCAGGCCCCAGCCGCCCGGCATTTCGCCCGACACGCCACCCCGGTAGGAATCCTGGCTCTTGAACACGGAATGGCGGTCATGCCGCGCGCCGAGGATGGCGGCCCAGCGCTCCGTGAGCGGCACTTGCCACTGCCCGTACAGGCCCGTATTGCGCAGCTGCCGTTCGCCCGGCTGGCTGAGCTGGAAGTCTGGGCCGCCGCCGATACTGCGGCGCCGGAACGATTCCAGCTCTTCGCGGTCGCGCAGCACATCGATCCCGGCCAGCACCGTGCCCCAGGCCGCCGAATGCCACAGCCATTCCGCGCTGGCATCGAGGGCGCGGTAGCCGAAGTCACGCAGCAGGAAGTAGTCGCTGGCGCTGGTGCGCACGATATCGCCCGAGCGGGGACGCCCGTGACCGGCCCCCAGGTGCAGCCGCAGGGAATGGCCGCCGGCCAGTTCGCGCGTGTAGTCAAGGCGCGCAAATCCCTGGGCCAGGGTCACGTGGCTGGGCGGCCGCAGCAAGGGATTCAGGCGTGAGAAGACGTTGTCGGCATCCTGCTCCTGCCAGAACAGGCTGGCCACCACTTCATCGGGACCGCCGCGCCAGCCGCCGCGCAGGTAGGCGCTGCGCGGGTCGGCACGGTCTTCCGGGCTGGTGGCGCGCGCCGCATAGCGCTGGAAATCGGGCGAGACGCGCGGCAGCGTCAAGCCGCCGCGCTCCTCGCGCGCCGCCTGCACGCCCCATGCCAGCCAGGCATCGCCGCTTTCCAGCGTGCCGCTGCCCGCCACGGCCGCCGCGTGGCGGCCATCGCGCCCCCGCTCGTAGCCGGCCGCCAGGCGCTGCCCGCCATCCCGCCGCGTGATGATGTTGACCGCGCCCAGCAGGGCATCGGCGCCATACAGCACCGAAACCGGCCCACGCACCACTTCGATCCGCTCGATCATCTGCACCGGTATGAATTCGCGCCCCAGGAAATGCTGCTGGGTGCTGCGGAATGCCACCGGCTGGCCATCGAGCAGGATCTTGATGCCACGCGTGCCGGCCTGGGCGCCCGCGCTGGTGCCGCGCACGCCGAAATTGTGGTTGAGGTGGTCGTCGCTTTCGATGAAGCCCGCCACATGGGCCAGGGCTTCCGCCACGCTCTGGTAGCCGAATCGGGCGATGTCGTCGGAAGTCACCAGCGTCACCACCGCGGGCGCCGCATGGACTGCGGTGGGAGTCTTGGTTGCCGTGAGCACTTTGACGCGCCGCAGTTCCTCCAGGCTGAGCTCGAAGGCCGCATCGCCATCCTGCGCGGCGGCGGACGCCGCCATTCCCGACACCAGGCCGGCCAGGACAAGCTGCATGCAGACTGCGGTTTTTGGCACCGGGTATCCTCCGCTTCCCACGACACGATCAACCTGCTGAGCCACCATCATAAGGCAGCCCGGCGCCGGCACGCTATGCTGTGTACAGAAACCAACATTGCAAATTCCCCGCGCGGCAACGCCAACTTCGTAACGATTAGGCTAAGATAGTTACCTGCGCGCAAAGGAGGGAAAGCACGGCATGGCATGGGTGCGGTCCACACTCAGTCACATCGCCAGGCTGGCTGGCCTGGTGCTGGCCGCCTATTGCCCGCCTGCCTGCCCCCAGGAAGCCGCGCTGCCGGAATCCCAGGTAAAAGCCGCCTACATCCTGAACTTCACCCGCTACGCCAACTGGCCCGCCGCCCCGGCCAACAGCCAGGCGCCGCTGGTGGTCTGCCTGCTCGGGTCAGGAACGGACGACATTGCACAGCAGCTGCGCAGCCGCATGGCCGGCAGCCGGCCGCTGGAAACCCGCCAGCTGCGGCGCGACGACGATCCCGAAGCCTGCCACGCGCTGTACATCAGCCACAGCGAAGGGCCGCGCCAGGGCGCCCTGCTGTCGCGCCTGCGCGGCATGGCCATCCTGACCATCGGCGACTCGGCCAACTTCCTCGCCGATGGCGGCATCATCAACCTGATGCTGGTGGACGGCAATATCCATTTCGAGATCAACCTGGCGGCAGCCAAGCGCTCGGGCATGAGCCTGAACCCGCGGGTACTGGCGCTGGCGGACCGGGTGGTGGGAGGCGGCCCGCGATGAAACCTGGCTTCTTCCGCAACCTGGCCTTGCCGCGCAAGCTGATGCTGGTCACCATCGTTACCACCTGCGCCGGCTTGCTGGTGGCCCTGCTCGCGCTGGCCAGCTACGACGTGCTGGTGGCCCGCCCACGCCTCGTGCAGGACCTGGCCACGCGCATGGAACTGCTGTCCCTGAACCTCGACGTGGACCTGAATTTTGCCGACAAGACGTCGGCGCGCCGCACGCTGGGCGCCCTGCGCAACAGCCCCGATGTCGCCAGCGCCTGCGTGTTCACCGCCGACCGCCGCCAGTTTGCCCAGTACGCGCGCGAGGCCGGCTACCAGTGCGCATGGCCAGCCAGCCTCGAAGGCTCCGGCCACCGTTTCGCCGGCGATACCCTGTCGATGCTGGCGCCCATCCGTTTCGAGCGCGAAGTGGTCGGCTACCTGCAAGTCAATTACACCGTGCCCACGGCCTTCGCGCGCCTGCGCCAGTACGGCCTGGTGCTGGGCGTGGTATTGCTGACCCTGGTCAGCGGCGGCATCCTGTCGGCCCTGATCCTGCGCAAGCTGGTCACCCAGCCATTGCTGCAGCTGTCCGCCATGGCCGACCAGGTCACCCGCGAACAGCGCTACGACCTGCGCGCCAACGTTGCCAGCGAAGACGAAGTGGGCCGCCTGGCCCAGGCCATCAATGCCATGCTCGCGACCATCGCCGCGCGCGACACGGCGCTGCGGCGCAGCCAGGGGCTGTTGAACAATATCGTGGAAAAATCCTCGGCCGTCATCTTCGTCAAGGACCTCGACGGCCGCTACCTGCTGGTCAACCACGCCTTCCGCATGATCATGCCGCCCGGCAGCCCCGACCCGCTCGGCAATACCGATGACGCGGTCTTCACGCCCGAGATTGCGGCGTAGTTGCGCCGCAACGACATGGCCGTGCTGGCCAGCGGCCGCGCCAGCAGTTACGAGGAAACCGCGCCCGACGGCAGCGGCCAGATGCGCACCTATATCTCGGAAAAATTCCCCCTGATGGATGAATTCGGCAAGGTGTGGGCACTGGGCGGCCTGTCGACCGATATCACCGACCGCAAGCAGAGCGAACTCGAGCTGATCCAGTACCGCAACAAGCTGGAGGAACTGGTCGATGTGCGGACCCAGCAGATTGCCGATGCCAACCGCGAGCTCGCGCAATCGCTGGAAACCCTGCAGCGCGCGCAGGATGAGCTGGTGCGCAGCGAGAAGCTGGCCGCGCTCGGCTCGCTGGTGGCCGGCGTGGCCCATGAACTGAATACGCCGATCGGCAACGGGCTGCTGGCGATCAGCACGCTGCTGGACCAGAACAGCGCCTTTGGCCGCTCGATTGCCGAAGGCGTCAAGCGCTCCAGCCTCGAAGCCTACCTGCGCGACGTCGAGAATGGCGGCCAGATCGTGCTGCGCAACCTGCGGCGGGCGGTCGACCTGGTGGCCAGCTTCAAGCAGGTGGCGGTGGACCGCGCCACTTCACAGAGCAGGGAATTCAAGCTGAGCGAGCTGACCTCCGAAATCCTGCTGGTGCTGATGCCGACCTTTAAGAAGTCAGGCATCCGCGTGCAGCAGGACATCCCGGAGCACATCGTCATGACCAGCTTCCCGGGTCCCTTCGGCCAAGTGCTGATCAACCTGGTTAACAATGGCCTGATCCATGCCTTCGAAGGCACCGCCCAGGGCGAAATCTGGATCACGGCGGCCATGCGCGACGAGCAGTGGGTCGAAGTGACCGTGCGCGACAACGGCATCGGCATTGCGCCGGAAAACATGGGGAAGATTTACGACCCCTTCTTCACCACCAAGCTTGGGCGCGGCGGCTCGGGACTGGGCCTGAACATCGTCTACAACATCGTGTACGGCGTGCTCGGTGGACGCATCAACGTAAAAAGTGCCCTCGGAGAGGGCACCAGTTTCATCTTGACCTTGCCGGTCCGGGTTTAGTGGATTTGCAGCTTGCGGCTGCCCTGCGGTGCTTTCTTCGGCAGGGTCAGTTCCAGCACGCCGTTTTCGCACTTCGCGTTGGCTTTGGTGTCGTCAATATCATGCTCCAGCGTGAAGCTCCGGTACTGTTCGCCGAAATAGCGTTCGCTGCGCACGATATTGCCGCCCGCCTTCTGCTCTTCAACCCGCTTGGTCTCGGCAGAGATCGTTACTCGGTTGCCCGAGATATCGACCTTGATGTCGTCCTTGTTGACGCCGGGCACATCGGCGCGGACGGTGTAGGCCTTTTCGTCTTCATGCACGTCGATACGGATTGGCTGCATGTTCTCGCCTTCGCGCGTGATATTTCCAAGCCGGAAATCGCGGAACAGGTCTTCAAAGTTGCGGAAGGGATCGAAACGGGCCAAGTCCGTAAAGGGGTCATAACGCCTTAAATTAGACATGGTGTCCTCCTTTCTCGTTTGCGAACATCATGATAGTGCGCTTGTCGCAAAGATGCCAATGAAATGAATAATTGACTTTTCGGCACCGTTAATAAGAAAGCTATTACGTTCCAAAAAACACAACGACTTTTCTCCGCTGGAAATAAATGCTAGGCTATACATTTGCAAATTTACTATCGGAGCGTTACATGATCGTCGGCATCGACCTGGGCACAACCAACAGCCTCATCGCGGTTTGGCAGAACGGCGAGCCACGGTTGATTCCCAACAGCCTGGGCGAATTCCTCACCCCATCCTGCGTCAGCGTCGATGAAGACGGCAGCATCCTGATCGGCAAGGCGGCGCGCGAGCGCCTGCAGACCCACCCGACGCACAGCGCCGCCGTGTTCAAACGCCATATGGGCAGCAACAAGCAGTTCTCGCTGGGCGGCAAGCAGTTCCGGGCCGAAGAACTGTCCGCGCTGATCCTGCGCGCGCTGAAGGAGGATGCCGAGGCGGCGCTCGGCCAGCCGGTAACCGAGGCCATCATCACGGTGCCGGCCTACTTTTCCGATGCCCAGCGCAAGGCGACCCGCGCCGCCGGCCAGTTGGCGGGCCTGAACGTCGAACGGCTGCTGAACGAGCCGACGGCGGCGGCGCTGGCCTACGGCATCCACCAGCGCGGCAAGGAAACCCAATTCCTGGTGTTCGACCTGGGCGGCGGCACCTTCGACGTATCGGTGCTGGACCTGTTCGAAGGCGTGATGGAAGTGCGGGCGTCGGCCGGCGACAACTTCCTGGGCGGCGAAGATTTCGTCAACCTGCTGATCGAGGAATTCTTCAAGCAGGCTTCGATCCCGGTCGAGCTCAAACAGGATGGCCGCTTCATGCAAAGCCTGGTAGCCCAGGCGGAGCAAGCCAAACGCAAGATCAGCGAAGCGCCGGAAGCGCTGCTGCAAATTAACCATGCCGGCACGACTTACTCCATGCCGCTGGACGAGGCGGCACTGGAGCGCATTTCCGCGCCGCTGCTGGCGCGCCTGCGTTCGCCGGTCGAGCGCGCACTGCGCGATGCCAACCTGCATACCGCGAGCCTGGACAGTATCGTCCTGGCCGGCGGCGCCACGCGCATGCCGATCGTACGGCGCATGGTGGCGCGCATGTTCGGCCGCTTCCCGTCCTGCGACATCAATCCGGACGAGGTGGTGGCGCTGGGCGCCGCCGTCCAGGCCGGCCTCAAGATGAACGATGCGGCACTGGACGAAGTGGTGATGACCGACGTGGCACCCTACTCGCTCGGCGTCGAGGTGTCGATGCACCTGGGCGGCGACCAGTACTCGCACGGCCACTTCGACCCGATCATTGAACGCAATACCGTGGTCCCGGTGAGCAAGGTGAAGAACTACCACCCGACCAGCGACAAGCAGACGGCCTTGCAGATCAACGTGTTCCAGGGTGAAGCCCGCCTGGCGCGCGACAATATCGCGCTTGGCACCATCGAAGTGCCGATCGCCCAGGTTCCGGGGCAGGACAACGGCGTGGATGTGCGCTTCACCTACGACGCCAACGGCCTGCTGCAAGTGGAAGCCACGGTGCTGCTGACCAAGAAAACGCACGCGCTGGTCATCGAAGGCAACCCCGGCCTGCTGAGCCAGGAAGAAATCAAGGAGCGCTTTGCCGCCTTGTCCGAACTGAAGATCCACCCGCGCGACCGCATCGAATTCCGCACCATGCTGGCGCGCGGCGAGCGCCTGTACCAGCAGCTGCGCGGCGAAGCGCGCGAACAGATGGGGCGCCAGATCATGCAATTCGAGCGCGCGCTGGAAGCGCAGGACATGCGGGTATCGCGCCAGGCCGCCCGCACTTTCGCCGAGGCGCTCGAGTACTTCGAGCACCAGAGCTTCCTCAACCTGGACTCCTGACCCGGACCGGAAATGCGTGACAGTTTTCCTTTCCTGATCCGGCTTGGCTTGCGTCCCGATGCGGATGCCAGGGATATCCGACGCGCGTACGCCCGCGAGTTGAAAAAGATCGACCAGGCGGCAGATCCGGCGGGCTTCCAGGAATTGCGCGAGGCCTACGAGATTGCACTGCAATGGCAGGCACACAAGCAGTTCGAGGAGCAGCAAGTTGCGGCGCAAGCCGACCAGCCGCCCGGATTCGCGCCCGAGCCACCATCCGGGCCGGCAAGCGCGCCCGATGCGGCGGGCGATCCGGCGCCTGCAGCGTCGGCGCCGCAGCCGGAGGCGGACGACCCCTACTTCCTGGCCGACCAGGCCTTCCAGAAGTTCGCGGCAAGCATGGCAATGCTGGTCGAGCGCAACGATGCGCGCCGGCAGTCGCTCTGGAAAGCGGTCCTGCAGCGCAGCCTGGATGACGACCGCCTGCTGAACCTGACCGCGCGCACCATCTTCGAGGCACGAATCGCCCACTTGCTCGCTTCCGGCTGGCAGCCCGGCCACGACACGCTGTTCGTGGCGGCGACCGAAGTCTTCGACTGGGAACGCGACAGCCGCCGCATCCTCCAGTTCGGCGAGGCCGGCGCCATGGTCAACCGCGCCATCACCGAGTGGAAACTGTACGAGTCGATGACACCGCATGCCATCGGCACCTTCAAGCAACTGTTGCAATACGTGCGCACCACGCCGCAACCGGAAGGCGTGGCCGGCCGCAACGACCTGATGCTGTTCCATGAAATGGCAAGCCGCTTCTACACCTGGCTGGCCGTCATCATCGATCGCACGACCCTCGATAACTGGTGCCAGGCCGCGCATGCCGAGTCGCAGCGCCCGGGCGCCGCGCCACCGCAGCAAATGGTGACCCACGCGGAGCCGCAACCGGAGCGGAAAACATCCTGGGACTGGTCACCCCGCTTCACATGGCCGGTCATGTTCATCCTGTTCATGGCGCTGCGCGCCTGCTTCAATATGATGAACGAGCCCAAGGGCTTCTACCCGCCAGCGGAAAAGTTTCAACCCCCCGGGCCTGCCAGCGCCGCCCCACCCAGTGCACCGGCGCCGAATACGGAGCCGGACGTGCCGCCGACGCAGGAACGGATCGACGACATCCGGTCCCGCATCGACTTCAAATGGCCAGCCAATACGCCTGTCGGCGAGTACGTCGTTTCGTACGACGTCTTCATCGATGCCGACGGCGCCGTGCTGGGCATGAACAAGCTCAGTTCATCCGGCAACAAGGGATACGATGCCGCAGTCGAAAAGGCGATCAAGGAAAGCAAGCCCTTCCCCAAAGGCACGAAGACGCGCTTTACCCTGAATTACGGCATGCGCTTCAACAAGCCGGCGCCGCCCGAAGGAAATCCGCCGACCAAGGCGCAATTGCGCGCCGTGCAGGATCTCATCTTCTATGTTCCCGGGGCCAATATCGGCCCGGGAGAACTCCTGGTGCGCTACGAGGTTGAACTGAACGACCAGGGCAAGGTCGTCAAGCTGAAAAAGCTCCAGGCGTCGCGCGATCCTGCCTATGACGAAGTGGTTGCCGATGCGCTCAGGAACACCGATGCCTTCACACCCGAAACGCGCCGCAAGTTCTCCGTCGACTACTACCGACGACTGTAATACTGTCGGCAATCTTTACACTTAAACATCATGTTGCAATCAAATCAATCACTTGCAAAACAGGCATGATTTTTGCTAGGCCTCCTGCGCAAATTAATAAATTTATGGAGGTTAATTTTGCAAACTCGTTTGATCGCCGCCTTCCTGGCGGCCGCCTTCCTGGCGGCCGCCTTCGCAGCCAGCGCCCAGGCAGCGCCCATCGTCCTTGGCGGAACCGTCAACACCAACGTCAGTGCCAACAGCAGTATTTACCAGATCTTCGGGCACAGCGGTTCCGCCAGCCCGGCCTATGGCCCGGCCGCCGACGCCGTCCTGCTGAACTTTGCGGCAGGCGCCAACAATCTCTTCCACTTCTCCGCCAGCGGCCTCACCAACTGCTGCAGCGGCGCCGGCAACACGCAGGCGGACGGTGCCAGCGGCAGCACCAATGTGCAGGGTTTGAATGGCCTGTCCAGCGCATCCGGCAACAGCCAGCTCGCGCTGCTCGGGGTCTTCACGTCCGAGGCCGACCCGTTTGGCGGCAGCGCTCCCGCAGCACTGGCATGGAACGCCAACAGCCCGCAATCGCTCTCGCCGCTCCTGAACCAGGTGTTCTACATCGGTGACGGCAAGAGCGGATTCCTGAATGCGGCCGGCAACGCGCTGGACTTCCTCGCCCCAAGCGGTGCGACCCGCCTCTATCTCGGCGTGGCGGACGCCTGGGCATTCGGTGGCCCGAGCGGCTATTACAACGACAACACCGGCCAGTACGCCGTCACCATCCAACTGGCGGCGCCGGCGCAAGGCGAAGTGCCCGAGCCGGGAACCCTGGGCTTGATTGGCCTGGGCATGGCCGGCCTGCTGGGAGCCCGGCGCCGAACGCGTTGACAGGATTGGCCTTTGGGAAGAAACTGGCCTCATGCAGGCCACGCCCTCCCAAAGGTTCGACGAGCGCCGCCGGCTTTTGCTGGCAGGCGGCGCCTTTTGCCTGTCCTGGGGACTGCCGGCCATGGCCGCCGGCGGGGAACAGCTGGTGCTCGGCTATATGGTGTCCCACAGCGCCCGCCGCACCGCCTGGCTCAAGATCATCAATGATTTTGCCGCGGCAAATCCCGACGTGCGCGTGACGGACCACGGCTACCCTTACGAATCCTATAAGCGCGATTTCCAGTCCCGGCTGCAAAGCGGGGACATTGACCTGGCATTCTGGTATGCGGGCGAACGGCTGCGCGACGCGGCTGAAAGCAAGCTGCTGGCACCGCTCGATCCTGAGCTGGTGGCACTGCTGCGGAAGTTGAAGTTCCACCCCGCCGCCATTGAAGGCACACGGGTGAATGGCGAGGTGTACGGCTTCCCGATGTACTACTACCCCTGGGGCTTCATTTATCGCAAGTCCCTGTTCAACAGCCTTGGCATTGCGCCACCCGCAACCTGGAAGGAATTCCTGAATGCGTGCGAGCGGCTCGCTGCTGCCGGCGTGACGCCGCTTGGCCTGGGCGCGGCGAACGGCTGGCCGGCCGCCGGATGGTTCGACTACTTCAACCTGCGCATCAACGGCCTGGAATTCCACCGCAAGCTGCTGCGCGGGGACGTGCCGTTCACGGATGCCAGGGTGCGCCAGGTCTTTGATACCTGGGCGTCCCTGCTCCGCAAAGGCTATTTTCTGCAGGCGACCATGCAGCAGGAGCATGAGCGCGTGCTGCCCTACATCTACCGCAACCAGGTCGGCATGATGCTCATGGGGAGCTTTATCGCCGCCAAGTTTCCGGCGGCAATGGCGGACGACTTTGACTTCTTCGCATTCCCGAGCATCGTGCCCGACATGCCTTCCTACGAGGACGTGCCGGTCGACGTGCTGGTGCTGCCGGCCAGGTCAAAGCATCCGCGCGCCCGCAAGCGCTTCCTGACCTTCCTTGCCGAGAGTGGCGGCGTGCAGCAACTGGCCGCCGCCGACCAGACCTTGCCGGCCCAGCAGGACGCCGGCACTCCCCGCATCCTGCTGGCCGATGCTGCCACCCGCGTCCTCTCCAACGCAGCGGGATTGAGTTCCTTCTTCGACCGCGAAGCACGCGCGGACCTGGTCGGCCCGACGTTCGAAGGCTTGCGCCATTTCCTCACGCCGCCGCATGACACCGAACAGGCGGTCACATTGATCGAGAGCCTGAGAACAACCGCACGCCGAACACCGGGCCCGCAGTAAAGCCCGGCTCGGGGTCGAAGCGGACCAGCACACTGGCCTTGCCGCTGGTCAGGCGCTCCGGCACCGGGTATTCCTGCTCGATGAATACGCCGGGCTGGCGGCCATTCAGTTCGACCTGCGCTATGCGCTCGCCATCCACACTGATGGAGAACTTGCGGTTCCGCTCCTCGCCCCAGTAACTCGCCTGAAGGACCAGCGGGCCGTTGCCGCTCTTCATGCGGAAGCTGAAGAAGCCGCCAGTGCGCGCGTCGCGGCCGTTGCGGCCACGGTAGGAGACGGGATAAGAGATCTCCGACTGCAGGTCGTGATCGCGCTCAGGCTGCATTTCACCGAGGTGCATCACGTCCACCGAGCGGTCGGACAAGTCTTTCAAGCGGGCTTCCTCCTTGCGGAACGCCACTTCGGACGCCGCCCATTCCGCCTCCGTATAAGTGTTGAAGTAGACAGCCGCGCGCCGGTCATACAGCGCGTAGAAGGGCGTGAACTTCATGTCCCCCGGCCGCCCGCTGCCAACGCTGCGGTACACCGCCCTGCCCTTGTCGCTTTCCGCGAACGCGCCCAGGGTATTGGCGCCCACCAGTGCCGGCGCCAAGCCGTCGAAGGGCTTGTCGGCCGGGCCCAGGTCGGCCGCGAGCACCATGGGGCCGCGCAGGAGCGCCACCACGCGCTCATTGCCGGCGGCCGGTTCCAGGCGCAAGTCCAGCGGCAGCGACAGGCGGACGGTGTCGCCCGCCTTCCAGCGCCGGCTGACCAGTGCATAGCCTTTCTCCCTGCTGGCCGCATGGGGCTTGCCGTTGACCAGCAACATATGCGATGCCGCCCAGCCAGGAATGCGCAGCGCGAGCGTGAAGTTGCGCTGCCCCGCCAGGGCGCGCACCTTCAGGTCGATATCGCCTTCGTACGGGTAGCCGGTGTTCATCTCCAGTTTGGCGGCTTTCCATTCCACTTGCGATGGAATGTACAGGTTGACGAACAGCGTGTCGCCGCTCTCCCAGTAGATCGAGTCGCCGTGCTTCGCGTGGCTTTCCATGCCGGACAGCACGCAGCACCAGAAGTCGTTCTCTTCACTGGAAAACTCGCGGGCCACGCCGGACATCAATGGCGTCATGTAGGTGAACATGCCGGTGCGCGGGTTCTGGTGCGCCAGGATGTGGTTCAAATGCGTGCGCTCGTAATAATCGAAGTAGGCGGCGTCGGGCTCCCAGCTGTACAGGTGACGCGTCATCTTCAGCATGTTGTAGCTGCAGCAGGCTTCGCAGGTCTGCTCGGTGATGTGGGCGGCGATGGTATCGGGCGCGGAGAAATATTCGCGGTCGCCATTGCCGCCGATGACGTAGCTGTGGTGCTGCGTGACGCGCTTCCAGAAAAAGCCGACCGCATCGGCATCGCTGCGCCGGCCGGTCAGTTCATGCAGTCGGGCCAGGCCGATCAACTTGGGAATCTGCGTGTTCGAATGCAGGGTCGCCAGTTCGTCGCGGCCTTGCGCCAGCGGCGCCAGTACTTTGGTGTGGTACAGGCGCTGGGCCAGCACCAGCCAGCGCTTGTCCTGCGTGCGCGCATAGAGTTCGGCGAAGCTTTCGTTGATGCCGCCATGCTCGCAGGCCAGCACCTGCTGCACCTGCTCGTCGTTCAGCGTGGCGAACACCTTGTCGATATACGCCGCCAGCCCAAGGGCCACCTGCAGCGCCTGCTCGTTGCCGGCGAGCGCCTGGGCATCGAACAGGCCGGCGAACACCTTATGCCAGTTATACAGCGGCACCCAGCAACCATTCAGGTCGAAACCGGCCGAGCGGATTTCGCCGCGCATGATTTCCGGGAAGATTTCCTTGCCGTCGACGACCGTACCGTCCTTCCGCTTGCGCATGAAGCCCGCCACATAGCCGTCGCCGTGGGCCTGCTGCACGCGCGCCAGTTCGGCCACGATGTAATCGATGCGCGGCTTCAGCGCGCCGTTGCCGGTTTGCGCATACATCAGCGACAGCGCCGAGAGGTAATGCCCCAGGCCCTCGCCGGCGATGGTGTCGGACTCCCAGCCGCCGTAGATCGCGCCCTTGGTAGGCAAGCCGGCGAAGCGGTGGTAGTTGTGCAGGAAGCGGTCGGCGCTCAAGCGCAGCAGGTAGGCCTGGTTGGCCTGCACGGCATCCGCATACGGGGACGGCAACAGACGCACCGCGGACAGTGGCAGCGCCCGCGCCCTGGCCGGGACACGCGGGGCGGAGGCCCTGGCAGCGGCACGCGCCGCCGGCGCCCATCCGCCCATCAGGCCCAGGCTGGCCGCGCCCTGCAAAATCTGTCTGCGTTGCATATTCCCCTCATGGTTAAACGATTAATCGTTAATGTACTGGCCTGAATTGCCAGCCGTCTTGTTTCAACGCAGCGGGAATGATGACGAATTCCGCACAACCCCATGAGTACGCCAGCGAACGGAAGCGCCAGCATGGCCTTGGCATACTGCCCGCAGCAAAGGAGCCCGACATGACTGAAGTCAGGAAAGGCCAGGCGCCCGCCCAGCTGGACCGGGGCGAATTCCACTTGCGGTTCCAGCGCAACTTCGCCGACCCGCGCTTCGAGCAAGTACGCGCGGAAATGGCTTCGCTGGAAGACGTTGCCTGGCGAAATTATTCCGAAAGCCGCAAGGCGCCCGTCACCGTGCCGGCCGGGCCGGGATATGCCGACCCGCGCTACGAACTTTCGGTCGAGTGGAAAGCCACTGCCGACCGCCTCGCCGCCGCCGAACGCATCCAGAAAGACCCGGCCTCGCCTTCCCGTGTACTGCTGGTCTGCGGCGCCGCCCGCAACGATGGCAGCTGCCCCGGCGAGATGTCGAAGACCTGGCGCATGCTGAAACTGGCGGAAGCCACGCTGGCCGCTGAAGCCATCGGTACCGACATCCTGGACCTGAGCCGGCTCACCTCCGAGTTCGGCCTGCACATCCACCCGTGCAAGGGCTGCGTGTCCACCGCCCAGCCGCTTTGCCACTGGCCGTGCAGCTGCTACCCGAACCACAGCCTGGGCCAGGTCAACGACTGGATGGCGGAAATCTACGAGCAGTGGGTCGCGGCGCACGGCGTGATCATCCTGACGCCGGTGTACTGGTACCAGGCCCCGTCGGTGCTGAAACTGATGATCGACCGCCTGGTCTGCGCCGACGGCGGCAACCCCGACCCCACCAGCACCCACGGCAAGAAGGCCGAAGAAGCCAAGGCGTTGGAACTGGCCGGTTGGCCCTACCCCAAGCACCTGGCGGGACGGGCTTACGGACTGGTGGTGCACGGCGACGTGGCCGGCGCGGAAAGCCTGCGCCGCAACCTCAGCGACTGGCTCGACTGGATGCAACTGATCGATGCCGGCGCCCAGGCCCGGCTCGAACGCTATGTCGGCTACTACGAGCCGTACGCGACCAGCCATGAAGTGCTGGACAAGGATGAAAAGCTGCAGGAGGAAGTGCGCAACGTGGCCCGCGCCGTGGCGCGCGCCGTGCGTATGGTGCGCGCCGGCACGCTGGTCCGCCCGGACGAAAAGGTGCGCCCGCCACGGGCCAAGTAGCACGGGCCAAGTAAATGTCAGCCTTGCGGCAGGTCGCCTGCCGGTTCGGCCAGGAGCGGCGACTGCCACTCCAGCCAGTCCTCGCCAAACAATTCGGACGGGTGTTGGGTACGTTCGGAGCCGTTGCCGCAGGCCAGGCTGTCGGCAGGACAGTACTTGTCGCAGCCCCAGCAGATGCGCTCAGGGTGCAAAGGTATGACCGGAAACTTCTTCGCCATCTTGATTTCGCTCCTTTAAGGCGAGCGTATACCGCTAGCTGCGGCGGTTTCCTTAATCTGGATCATCAAAAAGTTATTCAGGATCCGAATGATGGGCATTCTATAAATAAAGTGCCAATATATGCTGCAGCGCACTATAGTCGAATCGTAGCAACGCTACTTTCGAATCCACCTACAGGAGCCCATCATGACCGCGAAACTGCACCTTGTCGCCATTGCATCTACCCTGTTGCTGTCCGCATTCTCCGCCCATGCCGCCGAGCGCACGGCGGAACGCGCGAAGTCGGTCAGCTGCATCACCCCCAACTACCCGTCCGCCTGGGTCGAGGACGAAGTCCAGGGCACCGTTCGCCTGTCCGTCCTGGTAGCGCCCGATGGTTCCGTCAAGGACGCCAAAGTGGTCGAATCCAGCGGCCGCCGCGTGCTGGACCGGGCATCCCTCCATGCCAGCTCGAACTGCAAGTTCGAAACCCTTTCGAACGGCAGTGATAGCGCAACCGGCTGGACCAGCCTCGAGTTCAAATGGGTCGCGGAATGATGCCAGGACGTCAAAAGATTAACTATTCATATTTCAATTGACGTGTGGCAACGTTACCAGCTAGACTCAACGGCACTAAATATATTTAGTACACGCACCCACGGTTCGGGGGTGCGTGTCTCAGGTGTTCCGTTGACAATCAATCTGGAGAAGATCTATGGAAAAAGTCCTGGCGAAAATCCGAACCTCGCCAACCACCCTCGCTGCGGCACTCCTCGCGTTGAGCGCAGCCGCGATCCCACTTCATGCAAGCGCCGCGGGCGACCGCGTTTTCACCCACCCTGGCACGCCCCTTACCCTGTCTGACCTCAGCACGCTCAAAGGCTACGTCGACCAAGGCAAGGAACCCTGGAAGTCAGGCTTCGACCTGCTGGCAAACGATGGCAAGGCCAAGCTCACCTACGTGATGGCCGGCCCCTACGCCTCGGTCGGCCGTGCCCCCGACGTCAACCTCTGGCCGTGGCGCAACGACATGATCGCGGTCTGGAACCTGTCGCGCATGTGGTACTTCACCGGCAATCCCGAGTACGCGCGGAAGGCGCGCGAAATCCTGTTGGCGTGGGCCACCACCCAGGTTGAATTCACCGGCCGCGAATCGATGCTGGACCTGGGCGACTACGCCTACATGTTTGTGGGCGGGGCCGACATCCTGCGCGGCACCTGGTCGGACTGGACGGAAGACGACACCGCCAAAGTGAAGAAATACTTCAACGACGTGCTGATGCCGGCCTCGAACCCATACGGCGAGAGCATGTACGGCGCAGCCAACAAGGGCGCGCTGGCACTGGTTGCCCTCGGCCTGATGGCGATCTACAACGACGATGCCGCAGCGCTGGACAAGGTGATTTACCAGACCCGCACCCTCGCCCACATCGGCTTGCGCAGTTCCAACGACATCGGCATGCTCGGCGACTCGCTGCGCGACCAGGGGCACGCCCACGGCCAGCTCAAGTCCTTGTCCATGCTGGCCGAAGCGCTGTGGAAGCAAGGCATCGACATCTATTCCGACCTGGACAATCGCCTGCTGGCGGCCGGCGAATACTTCGCCAGGGTGAACGAGCTGGCGCCCACGCCGGCCCTGCCTTTCGGCACCACCGATGCCTACTACCTCGCCGACAACACCAACCGCGGCTGGCAGGGCGGGAACATCACCCTGCACCAGATCTACGGCGCTTACGCCGTGCGCAAGGGCATGCAGGCGCCCTTCATCGCGCAACGGCGCCTGTGGATGCCGGTCGATAGCGGCAGCTTCATGTTCGTCAAGGAGACCGATACCTCCAGCGCCACGCCCGAACCGCAGCTTGCCATCCCATCGACCACCTCGCTCACCGCAGGCTTGAGCAATATCGACATCGGCGGCGCCTCCCCGACCGGTACGGCTTCTTACGCCAACGGCAAATGGACCGTGGCCGGCGCGGGCTCCGAAATCTGGGGCACCAACGACAGCTGCCACTTCGCCTACAAAGCGCTCACCGGCGACGGCGCCATCATCGCGAAAGTGGAATCGCTGCAGAACACCAGCCCGTCGGCAAAGGCGGGCGTGATGATGCGCACCAGCCTTGAGCAGGGCGCGCCGCGTGCATGGATGGCCGTCACCAACCGCATCCAGGCCGAGCAGAACATGCAGAACCTCGCCGTCTATGGCGGCAACGCCTATGGGAACAAGGTGCTGCCCATCGCCAGCGCCACGCCTTCCTACTGGCTGAAGCTGGAACGCGTCGGCAACGTCATCACCGGCTACCTTTCGCCCGATGGCACCAACTGGGCGGCCACGGACGTCGGGCGCATTGACGGTCCGCTGCCCGATACGATCTATGTCGGCCTGGTGGTTTCCTCGGTTGCCAATGGTACCCTCAATACCTCCACCTTCAGCAACGTCCAGATCACCGGCGGTGACGGCGCCGCGCCAAGTGTGGTTCCCGCCGCGCCGGCGGCCCTGCTGGCGTCCCCGGGCGACGGCGTGGTCCCGCTACGCTGGCAACAGTCCGCCGGCGCCACCAGCTATGCGGTTTTGCGCTCCACCTTCAGCGGCGGGCCTTACACGACCATCGCAACGAACGTCACGGGCGGCAGCTACACCGACACTTTGGTGACGAACGGCATGACCTACTACTACACGGTCAAGGCATCCAACGCCGCCGGCACGAGCGGCAATTCCGCTGAGGACAGCGCCACCCCGGCGCGCACGATGATCAATGTCGCCACGGGCGGCGCCGCCACCGACAGCGCCAACAACCAGGCCAACGCCCGGCGCGCATTCGACCGCAACTCGGCGACGCAATGGTTCTACACGGGTGTGACGGGTTGGCTGCGCTACGACCTGGGCCATACCGAGGCTGTCCAGCGTTATACGGTCATCAGCTCCAACGACAAGATCCCGCGCGACCCGAAAGACTGGCAGTTCCAGGGTTCCAACGATGGCCTTGCCTGGACCACGCTCGACACGCAGACCAACCAGGTATTCGATACGCGTCTGCAGATGAAGACCTTCACAGTCGCCAGCCCGGCGCCCTTCCGCTACTACCGGCTGAACATCACGGCCAACAACGGCGACACGACCTTCACCGACCTCGCCGAGTTCGGGCTGTACGTTCCGAAGCCGTAAGTAGAGCCGCTCAGTGCACCGGATTTGCCTGGCGCAGTTCCGGCCTGGCACTGGGCGGCGCTTCAGCGGCCGGCGGCGGCATCATCAGCCGCATGGGAATAGCCAGTTCGATGCCGCGCTCGGCCAGCGCACCGACCACCCGCAGGTAGATCGCCTGCTGGGTGTCCATGAACACAAAGTAGTCGGGCGACTTGATCCAATACACGGTCTCGAAGTCGAACGACCATTCGCCCAAGCCCGAGAAATGCGAGCGCTCGAAGGTGGCGGTCTGCTCCTGGGTCAGCACAGCCTCCTTCAATAGCTGCGGGATCTCGCGCAACTGCTGTTCGCTGGTACCGTGGCGCACCCGCAGGATGAAGGCGGCGCGGCGCGTGTGCATGCGCGTCTGGTTCAGGATGCGGGCCTTCAGGATGTCGCCGTTGGAGAAGATGATCTGGTCGCCGCCCAGGCCGCGCAGGCGCGTGGTTTTCAGGCCGATGTATTCGACCGTGCCCAGCTTGTCGTCCACGATGATGAAGTCGCCCACGACGAAGGGTTTGTCCAGCACGATGGACAGCGATGCAAACAAGTCGCCCAGGATGTTCTGCACCGCCAGCGCCACCGCAATGCCGCTGATGCCAAGGCTGGCCACGAGCGTCGTGATGTTGAAGCCCAGGTTGTCCAGCACCATCAGCGTGAAGACAGTCCAGACCACCATGCGCAATACGAAATCGATGATGGCGGCGGAGGTGGCGGACGAGCCATTCTCGCTGCTGGCACGGTAATGCCCGCGCCACGAGCGCACCAGGCTGTCGCCCCACACGCCGCCCTGCAGCAGCAGCGTGGTCGCCGTGATGCGCCACATCCATGTGTGCTGCTTCGCGGGCAGGTCCAGCATCTGGCTTCCCAGCCACGCCCCACCCACCACGATGGTCAGCAGCCAGGTCTTGCGCAGCGCCCGCACCAGCCAGTCGTCAATGGCCGTATGGGTGCGTTCGGCGATCACCGCGAGCCGCCGCACCGCCAGGCACTTCACCAGGTACAGCACCGCAACCGCCGCTGCCATCACGGCCAGCGCAGTACCCCATTCTTCGATGGAATTTCCGAGAAAGGTGTAACGCATCCGCGCAGTGTAGCGAAGCGAAACCGGCAGGCGCGCACGCATGACTGCAGGCAAGGCTGCGCCGCCCCATCGAAAACTTCGGGATACTTTTGCGACCTCGACTAGCAAGCCCAAAACAATGTCAACAAAAGAGCCAACCACCTTAGAACTGTGGGGCGGGCTGGAAGGCACCGTCAACCGCGTATCCGATCAATATTTCAGCCAGATAGAGCAGAACGGCCATGACCGACGCGAAGATGACCTGGACCGTTTTGCGGCGCTGGGCATCCGCGCGCTGCGCTACCCCGTGCTATGGGAACGGGTGGCGCCTAACGGCCTGGCCGATGCCGACTGGACCCAGCCGGACAAACGGCTGCCGGCCTTGCAGGCGCTGGGCGTCACCCCGATCGTCGGGCTGGTGCACCATGGCAGCGGACCCTTGCATACCAGCCTGGTGGACCCGGCATTCCCTGAGCAGTTAGCCGGATATGCGGGCGCCGTGGCACAGCGTTATCCCTGGGTGGAGTACTACACGCCGGTCAACGAACCCCTGACGACGGCACGCTTCTGCGGCCTGTATGGCTTGTGGTATCCGCATGGCCGCGACGACAGGACCTTCGTGCGCGCCCTGTTCAACCAGTGCAAGGGCACGGTGCTGGCCATGCGCGCCATCCGGGCCGTCAATCCCCACGCAAAGCTGGTACAGACCGATGACCTGGGCAAGACTTACAGCACGCCGGAGCTGGCCGATTGGGCCGCCTTCTACAATGAACGCCGCTGGCTGGGCTGGGACCTGCTGTGCGGGCGCGTGAACCCCGACCATGCCTTGTGGTCTTACCTCATCGAGCGCGGTGGGCTCAGCGCAGAAGAGCTGTTGTGGTTCAGTGAAAACCCCTGCCCGCCGGACATCGTCGGCTTGAACTACTACATTACCAGCGAGCGTTGGCTCGACCATCGCGCCGAACGTTATCCGCCGCGCTACGTGGGCGTGGACGGCTTCGCCGACATCGAAACCGCACGCGCGCTGGCCGTTCCTACGCCAGGCATCGGACCGCTGCTTGATGAAGTGTGGGAGCGTTACAAGCTGCCCATGGCCGTGACCGAGGCCCATATCGACGCCAACCGCGAGGACCAGTTGCGCTGGTTGCTGGAAGTGTGGAATGGCGCCCTGGAAGTGCGCCGTCGCGGCGCGGACGTACGCGCCGTGACGGTGTGGTCGCTGCTGGGCTCCTTCGACTGGAATTGTCTGGTCACCGAGTGCAAGGGCTACTACGAAACCGGCGCCTTCGACTTGCGCTCGCCGGTGCCTCGCCCGACCGCCCTGGCCGTGATGATGCGCGAACTGGCGACTGGCCGCCCGTTATCGAGCCCCGTGCTGCAAGGCGTCGGCTGGTGGCGCCGGCCCGGCCGTTTCCTGTGCCCGCCGGCGGCAAGCAGCGCCCGCCGTGCGGCACAGCCGCCGGAACGCCACCTTCCGCCACGCCCCGTGCAGCCGATCCTGATCAGCGGCGCCACCGGCACGCTGGGATCGGCGTTTGCACGCATCTGCGAGCAGCGCAACCTGTCCTGCCGCGTGCTGACGCGCCAGGAGATGGACATCGCCGATCCCGCCTCGGTGGAGGCGGCCATCCAGCGCTACCAGCCTTGGGCCATCATCAATGCAGGCGGCTACGTGCGCGTGCACCAGGCCGAGCAGGATGAAGCCCGCTGCCTGCGCGAGAACACCCATGGCCCGGCGGTGCTGGCCATCGCCTGCGCGCGCCATGCATTGCGCCTGCTTAGTTTTTCCAGCGACCTGGTATTCGACGGCAGCAAGGGAGCGCCCTACGTGGAAAGCGACAGCACGGCGCCGCTCAACGTCTACGGGCGCAGCAAGGCGGAGGCCGAGCAGCGCATGCTGACCATCCACCCGGACACGCTGGTCGTGCGCACCAGCGCCTTCTTCGGCCCCTGGGACAGCCACAACTTCGTGACGATCGCCTTGCAGGCACTGGCTGCGGGCAAACGCTTCGCGGCGGCGGACGACCTGATCGTCTCGCCCACCTATGTGCCCGACCTGGTGCAGACCTGCCTCGACCTGCTGATCGACCATGAACGCGGCATCTGGCACCTGTCAAACGGGGAGGCGCTCAGCTGGTACGAGCTGGCACAGCGCGCCTGCCGGCTGGCCGGCATGGACGCCGAGGGACTGGATGCCTGCTCGTCCACCGCCTTCGATGGCCAGGCCGCGCAGCCACGCTTCTCGGCCCTTGGCAGCGAGCGCGGCGCCCTGTTGCCGACGCTGGACGACGCCCTCGCGCGCTATATGCAAACGGCTACGGCGCTGACCGAACCGGGCGCCGCGCAGAAGGCCCATTACGGCAGCAGCTGACTGGCGTCAGTGCGTTACACTTGCTTCCTCACCATCGAGGCAAGTTCCTTGACCGGCATGTGGAAGTTTGTCCCGCCCTGCAGCCGCTCCGCCGCAAAGTCAATAAAGCGGCGGACGCGGCTCGGCATATCCGTGCGTTGCGCGTAGTACAGATAGAGTCCCATGCGATCGCTTGTGCTTCGAACTAGCAATGGCACGAGAGTGCCGGCCCGGAACTCCGCGGTCGCGTTAATGCTATCGATCTGCCCGATGCCGATACTGCTTAGCACAGCGTGCATTTCGGCTTCCGGATCACTGCAGCAGACAACAAAATCCATCGACCGGTAGGAGATTTCTCCGTCAATCTGGAATTCCCAGGGGACAGGCCGTCCGGTTCCGGGCTGGCGATATCCGATGCACCTGTGCGATGCCAGATCGTCGATGCTTTGGGGGACGCCGTTCTTCTGCAAATACTCCCGCGTTGCGCACACGACCAGCTGTATCGGAAACAACCAGCGGGAGACGACCTGCGACGTAGGGGCATTGCCCGCTTTAAAGCCCAAGTCGATGCGCTCACTCACGCTATTCGTATCACGGTCCTCAAGCACCAAGTCAAACGTCACGCCAGGATAAATGCTGGTGAACTCCGCCACCAATGGCATAAGGACCTTCCGTCCCACAGCTCCACCGGCACTGATGCGAATTAACCCCTGGTCGCCCTTTGCCGAGTTCCTTACGCGATTCAAGGCACCTGCAAAGCCCTCCATGCTGGCGCGTACTGAATCGAGCAGCAATTGTCCATCCTCGGTCAGCGTATTTTGTCGCGTTGTCCGGTGAAATAGACGTACGCCCAGGTAATGCTCCAGTTGCCGGATATTTTTGCTCACGGCTTGCGGAGTCGTGCCCTGGGCTGTCGCCGCCTTGTTGAAGCTGCCCAGTTCAGCTGCCCGCATAAAGGTTGAGATCGCTCGTAATTCGTCCATGGCTGCGCTGGATGTTGATCAGGATTGCATTGAAGTTTAACAACACCCCGCCAATTAGCAACCTTCAGTTGTTTTTGAGATCGCCGATTCGTCACTACCGGATGGGATGAGCCTTCCCTAAAGTGGTCCCTGTCAACCGACACATCATCAACCTCTGAAGGAGAATCAACATGAACACCATCGCTAAAGACCTGACTGGCCGCGTCGCTGTTGTGACTGGCGCATCGAGCGGCATGGGCCGTGCTACCGCATTGTTGCTGGCTTCACGTGGCGCGAAAGTCGCGCTGCTGGCTCGCCGCAAAGAGGCTCTGGATGCAGTTGCCGACGAAATTCTGCAACTGGGCGGGGAAGCAATCGCCATCACTACCGACGTAACCGACCAGGCGTCCGTTGAGGCCGCCGCAGCCGCCGTTCGTCATCACCTGGGTAACGCCGACCTGGTCTTCAACAACGCAGGATTGATGCTGCCAGGCGCAATTGGCGCCCAACCACAACGCGAGTGGGAGTCCCAGATTGATCTGAACGTCACCGGTGCCATGCGCGTGATCCAGGCCTTCATTTCCCAAATGGAGGAAGCCGCGGCGCAAGGCAAGGTTGTCGACCTGATCAACACCTCGTCCATCGCAGGCCAGTACGTGTTTGGCTACTTCGCGGTGTATTCGGCCACGAAAGCCTTCGTCAGCCACCTGACGCGCCACCTGCGCGTTGAACTGGGCCCCAAGAACATCCGTGTATCGGTCATCGAGCCGGGCATTACCGAGACCGAACTGCAAAGCCACTTCACGTTCCAGGGCGCGATCGACTGGCTGGAAAACGCTGCCAAGTCGATCGATTTCCTGAAGGCGGAAGACATTGCGGAAACCGTCGGCTTCATTGTATCGATGCCCAAGCATGTGAACATGCAGCAGATCGTCATCATGCCAACCAAAGAAGGGATCTGATGCCCTTCCCGCGCGAAGCCGGCAAATAATGCGGTTCGAAGGCCGAAAAAGTCCTATTGTGCTACTTGAGGCAATTGGTGTAGCACCTTTGTTCGGGCAGTGCTGCGTAAGATGTATTACCCAACACCACCCTACGAAAGGACAACCATGAGTATCGTTTACCGCCCCAAGTACATCAGCTTCGATTGTTACGGCACTTTGACCAATTTCCAGATGGCCCCGATGGCGCGCAAGCTGTTTGCCGACCGCATCCCTTCGGAACACATGGAACAGTTTTGCCGCGACTTTGCCACGGCGCGCCTTGACGAAGTGATGGGCGAATGGAGGCCTTATTACGAAGTGATCTTTGACTCGGTGCTGCGCACCGCGAATCGCTGGAAAATTCCCTTCCACGAAGCCGACGTGCGTTCCATTTACGATGCCGTGCCCACCTGGGGGCCGCACCCGGACGTCGTGGAAGGGCTGGCGCGGATCGCCGATAAGATCCCGCTCGTGATCATGTCCAATGCCATGGACCACCAGCTGGTGCACAATGTGGAGAAGCTGCAGGTGCCTTTCCATCGCGTGTTCACCGCGCAGCAGGCGAAGGCCTACAAACCACGCCATCGCGCCTTCGAGTACATGATCGAGAAGCTGGGCGCCAAACCGGAGGACTTCCTGCACGTGTCGTCCAGCATGCGCTATGACCTGATGCCGGCGAACGACATGGGCATCAAGGACAAGGTCTTCGTTAACCGCGGCCATGAACCAGGCACTCCATTCTACGGTTACAGCGAAATCAACGATATCGGCGGATTGGCCGCCCTGGTCGGTCTCTAAAGATTTCAGGCGACGCCACCACCCCTGCTTATTGGAGATTGAAATTATGGACAACAACGATCCTTCGCCGAAGCGCACGCTGCGCAGCGCGCGCTGGTTCCGCAAGGATGACCTGCCTGGTTTCGTGCACCGTTCCACCCTGGCCGCAGCCGGGTGGAGCCGCGAAGACCTCATGACGCGCCCTGTCGTGGGGATCCTGAACACCTGGTCGGACATCAACCCGTGCAACCTCAACCTACGCGCCCTTGCGGAGGAGGTACGCACAGGCGTGCTGGAAGCTGGCGGCATCCCGTTCGAGGTTCCGCTGATGTCGATCAGCGAGAACATCATCAAGCCGACCTCTTTCCCATTCCGTAACCTGCTGGCGATGGAGGTGGAGGAAACGCTGCGCGGCTATCCATTCGATGCCGTCGTGCTCCTCGGCGGCTGCGACAAGACGCAACCGGCACTGCTGATGGGCGCGGCGAGCGCCAGGATTCCCTTCGTCTTCCTGGCCAGTGGCCCGGCGACGCCGCGCTCAGCGACCGGCGGGCAACTCGCGAACGCCACTGGCGTATGGCGCCTGGTCGACCAGCTTCGTGCCGGCCAGTCGCAATGCGACTTCTCGACTTTCGAGAATGACGTCATGGGAACGGTAGGCCACTGCGCCGAAATGGGCACGGCTTCGTCGATGGCGGCGCTGTGCGAAGCGTTGGGCGTGTCGCTGCCCGGCAGTAGCTTTGTGCCCGCCATCGACCGCCGCCGCAGTCACCTCGCCAGGGAAGCGGGCCGGCGTTGCGTTCGCCTGGCGCACGAACAAGCCCCGCGTCCGGAAGAAATCCTCGACGCGCGAGCCTTCGACAATGCCATTACGCTCCTGTGCGCAGTGGGCGGCTCGACCAATGCCATTATTCACCTGCTTGCCCTTGCCGGCCGCGTCGGCGTGCCCTTGGGCCTGGACCGCTTCGACGAGATCGCCCGCCGCGTGCCACTCATCGCCAATGTCCAGCCGGCCGGTGAACACTTAACCGAACGGCTGATGACGGCCGGTGGCGTACCCGCCCTGCTCAAGACACTCAAGCCGCTCCTGCACCTGGATGCGCGGACGGTTGACGGGCGCACGATCGGCCAGATCATCGAGTCCGTTGAAGTTGTCGACCCGGAAGTGATACGCCCGCTGGACAAACCAGTGAAGCCCGGTGAGACCCTGGTCGTGGTGAAAGGCAATCTCGCGCCCGACGGCGCGGTGATGAAGACCTGTGCTGCCGACCCCAAACTGTTCCGCCATCGTGGCCGCGCCGTGGTCTTCGAGGACGTGCAGACCATCGCCAACCGCATCGACGATCCTGCGCTGGACATCGATGAGAACAGCGTGCTGATTCTGCGCAATGCCGGCCCGGTAGGCGCGGCGATGCCGGAGTGGGGCATGCTGCCGCTGCCCCGCAAGCTGCTCGAACGCGGCGTGCGCGACATGCTGCGCATCTCGGATGCGCGCATGAGTGGCACCGCCTATGGCGCGGCCGTATTGCACGTCTCGCCCGAAGCTGCCGTGGGTGGCCCACTTGCCTTGGTGCGCGACGGCGACATCATCGAGCTGGACGTTGCCGAACGCCGATTGGAACTGTGCGTCGCGCCGGAAGAGCTCGAGCGCCGCCGGCAAGCGTGGCAGCCGCCGCCCCGCACGCACGCACGCGGCTATCGCAGGCTTTACGACGAGCACGTGGAACAGGCGCACCGTGGCTGCGACTTCGACTTCCTGCGCGGGGCCGACCAGGACACGCTGCCAGAGGGGCTGTTCGATGGTTGGGTGGGAGGCTGGTAACCATGGCGATTCTTTATCGATCCGACGCCCCAAGGGCAGCGGCATGGGCGAAGTACTTCTCGAAGCATGCTCCCGACCTCGATTTCCGCGTTTGGCCCGACACCGGAAAACTCGATGAGATCGAATACCTGATCGCCTGGCAGGCGCCGCCGGAATTGCTCGCTGCCCTGCCGCGCCTCAAGGTGCTGTTCTCTTCCGGCGCTGGAATCGATCACGTCGATTTCTCCACCGTTCCGGAACACATTCCGATCGTCAGGATGGTCGAACCCGGCATCATCGACGGTATGGTGGAATATGCCAGCCTTGCCGCCCTCGCTCTTCACCGCGATTTCTTTGATTATGTCGCGGCGAAAGCGGAGCGTACCTGGGATCCCCTTGAAGTACCGCCTGCGTCGGCGCGGACCATCGGCGTGATGGGACTTGGCGTGCTGGGACAGGCTGTTCTGGAACGGCTTGCGACGTATGGATTCAGCCTGCGCGGCTGGAATCGTTCGCCACGAAACATTGATGGCGTGGAGGTGTTCACCGGTGAGGATCAGCTGAAAGCTTTCCTTGGCGGCTGCGACATCCTGATCTGCCTGCTGCCGCTGACGCCGGCCACCAAGGGGATCCTCAACGCAAGGCTATTCGCCGCGCTGCCTCACGGCGCTGCGCTGGTCAATGTTGGCCGTGGCCCACACCTGGTGAATGCGGATCTGATCGAAGCGCTGGACTCCGGCCAGTTATCGCGTGCGATCCTGGACGTGACCGATCCTGAGCCGCTGCCACCGGAACACCCGTTCTGGTCACATCCAAGGGTTTTCCTGACACCCCATGTGGCGAGCATGACCCAGCCCGAGACTGCAGCACCCATCCTGCTCGAGAACCTTCGCCGCCATCAACGCAAGGAACCGCTTCTGAACGTGATCGACCGGGCCCGCGGATACTGATCGCTGGCCGTCCTGATAGCGCTAGCCCGGGCCCACGCGCCGCGTGGTCCCGGGAGCGGGAACAAAGGGCTTGCGATATGCGCAAGCCCTTGCTTTTACAACCCAATCCTTCATCAATTGTGTTACGCCGCTTGGTCAATTTCAGACTTGCGCTGGCGCTGACCGGACCGGAGAATCTTTGTGAAGCAACCAGACGATCGCAAACGTTCATGCAGAAGAAGCACACCTTACGCTGGAGGCCCCTCCTCGCGTCGCTCCCACTATGGTTCACGGCACCAGCGTTGCACGCCGCAAATGACCCGCTGGCGCCGACCGCCCAATGGAGCGCTTACACTGCCGGCCGCGCCGCCACCCCGCCAATGGGATGGAGCAGCTGGAATGCGTTTGGCACGGATATCGATGAAACAAAGATACTCGGTTCGGCCCAGCGCATCGTCGACACCGGCCTGGCCGCCAAAGGCTACCGCTACATCAACATCGACGACGGATGGGCCTTGCGCCGCCGCGTTTCCGATGGCCACTTGGTGATACGGCCTGACCGCTTTCCGTCATCAGTAAGCGGCAGCGACAGCACCTTCCGCCCGTTCACGGACAAGCTCCATGCAATGGGACTCAAGGCCGGCATTTATTCGGACCTTGGCCGCAATACCTGCTCCCAGGCCTATTCCGGCAGCGATGCCGACCTGCCAAAGGGCAGCGTGCTGGAACGGGAGGTTGGGCTATACAGCCATATCGATCAGGACATAGCGCTCTTCTTCGCCGACTGGGGTTTCGATTTCATCAAGGTTGATGGCTGTGGGCTGCGTGCCTACGGCGCTTCAAACCCGAAAGTGCGAGCAGGCCAGTACCGCGCATTGCCGCCAGTGCTGGACCTGGAGTCGGTAAGCCGTTCCAACATCCCGGCCGTTCAGGCGGAATTCGCACAGATCAATGCGGCACTCCGACGCAACAATCCCGACGGCGACTTCGTGCTGTCACTGTGCGTGTGGGGCGCGGCGGATGTCCGTGCCTGGGGCAAGAACTTCGGCAATATTTCCCGCACCAGCGACGATATCACCCCCTCCTGGAACCGCATGCTGAGCAATTTCGACAGCGCGGCAAGGCGCGAACTGTATGGTCATCCCGGGAGCTGGAACGATCCCGATATGCTGTACATCGGCAAAGGTGACTTCGACGCCGGCCATCTGGTCGAAGCCCGGTCGCATTTCTCGCTGTGGGCTATGCTGAACGCGCCGCTGATGATCGGCGCCGACCTCAGGACGATGCCGCAGGCGTTGATGGACATCGTGGGGAATGCCGACATCATTGCGGTCAACCAGGACCCTGCCGGCAACCAGGCCACGCTGGCTTATGACGCCGACGATCTGCAGATCCTGGTCAAGCCGCTGGCCTCCGGGCAAAAGGCGGTTGCCATCTTCAACCGTGGGCTCGCACCGATCGATGTCGACCTGACCGCCGAGCATCTCAAGTTCAGGAAGGATGCGCCCATCACGCTGACGGATCTCTGGACCAAGGAGGCCGCCGCCTTTACCGATGAGACCAAGCTGCGTGTGGCACCGCGCGAAACCAGGATCTTCCGCGCCTCGGGCACGCGCCAGCTGGCGCAAGGCCTTTATCTGTCGGAACAGGCCGGCAGCGTGAATCCAGCCGTTGATGGCGTGACCAGGCCGCAAGCCGATCCCACCATCTTCCGTTCCTCTTCGGGCTGGACCGGCACAAAGGGACCAGGCGAACGACCCATGTACGCCGGCTGGGGCGGCGCGCGCGTCGATAGCACGCCGTACGGCCAGACACTTCGGATTGCTGGCGTTACTTACACCACCGGCATTGGCATCCTGGCCAACTCCCGGCTGGAAGTGCGGAATCGGGGATATCGCCGCATCAGCGCGCAGGTGGGCGTGGACGACTCCGCACGAGCCCACACTCATGGCGTCACCTTCATGATTTATGGCGACGGCAAACTCCTGGCAAAGAGCAAGGCCCTGCGTTGGGGCCAGCCGGCGCAGGCCTTGAACGCCGACGTGGCCGGAGTCAAACTCATTGAGCTGGTGGCACACAGCACGGCGGGCGAAAATGAGCAGGTGCCGGTGACCTGGGGCGACGCCGCATTGTTAGCGCCGGTACAGCCAGACTAATTTGCGCAACTCCAGCGGCATCAGCGCAGGCGGGTCAGACACTGTGGGTCCGACCCCTGCAGCACCAGCGCTAGCTGCGAATCTCCTTCGTGCCAAATAAAAAAGGCCTGCGACGTAAAATCGCAAGCCTTTTATTGAATTCTGGTGGGAAGTGCAAGTTTCGAACTTGCGACCCCTGCAGTGTGAATGCAGTGCTCTACCCCTGAGCTAACCTCCCGAAGTGGCGCTATTATAGACTAGGGGTGCGCCAAACGCAAGTTCCTTTGACGGCTTTATCAAGGCCATCCAGCAACGCGATGTGTTCGGCCTCTTCGGTCTCGCTGGCGCGCAGCACCATGACCTCCGCCAGGGCGATTTCGGCCATGGCGATGCCGCCGCTGGATTCCTCGATCACGATGTCCATGCCAAGGCTGTTCTGGCCGCGGGTCATGGCCAGGTAGACGTCGGCCAGCAACTCCGCGTCCAGCAGCGCGCCGTGCAGCTTGCGGTGCGCGTTCGAGATGCCGAAGTGCTCGCACAACGCATCCAGCGAATTGCGCTTACCGGGGCGCATTTCCTTGGCCTGCACCAGGGTGTCGATCACGCCCTTGATGTGGGAATCGAATGTGGGCAGCTGCAGCAGGTTGAATTCGTGGTTCAGGAAGCCCAGGTCGAACGGTGCGTTGTGGATGATGACTTCCGCATCCTTGATGTAATCGCGCAGTTCGTCCACGATTTCGTGGAAGCGCGGCTTATCGCGCAGGAATTCCGTGGTCAGGCCGTGCACCGCCAGTGCGCCCTCTTCCGAATCGCGCTCCGGATTGATGTAGCGGTGGAAGTTATTCCCGGTCAGCTTGCGTTCATACAGTTCGACGCAGCCAATTTCAATGATTCGGTTCCCCTGTTTCGGGTTGATGCCTGTGGTTTCTGTATCGAGGACGATCTGGCGCATAAATCTTCACGAAAATGTTCGTAGCAGCGGCGAAGTATAGCAGGCCTTACTTGCGCCGCACCGATTCCACCCCGAGGTTGGCCAGTTGGTCGGCCCGCTCATTGCCTGGATGCCCGTTGTGGCCGCGCACCCAGCGCCATGACACGGTATGCACGGCTTGCGCCGCATCCAGTGCCTGCCACAGGTCGGCATTCTTGACCGGTTCCTTGGTGGAAGTCTTCCAGCCGCGCGCTTTCCAGCCGTGGATCCATTCGCTGATGCCCTTCTGCACGTACTGGCTGTCGGTATGCAGGACGACTTCGCATGGCCGCTTCAGCGCCTTGAGCGATTCGATCACCGCCGTCAATTCCATGCGGTTGTTGGTGGTATTCAGTTCGCCGCCAAACAGCTCTTTCTTCGCATCGCCAGCGACCATCAGCGCGCCCCAGCCGCCGATGCCTGGATTGCCCTTGCACGCGCCGTCGGTGTAAATCTCAACTTTGTCCATCTAGTCTTTCTTTGTGTTTGTTGGTGGCTGGGACGGGCACGCCCGCCTTGGCCGTTTTCTGTTTCCAGGCCGGGCCGATCAAGCGCATGCCTTTCACGCGCTTGATCGCCTGCACCATGTAGACGGCGCCGAAGTACGGCCAGTACTTGGCCCCTGCCCGGTCCATGAAGCTGTAGCGCGCCAGCCAGCGTTCGGTGCGGCAGGCCGGCGCATAGCAACCCAGGTGGGTGTGGCTGACGCCCATATTCAGCAGCTTCAGCCAGTCCTTGATACGTGGCATGGAAATGAACTCCCCTGCTTTCGGCAAATAGTGCGATCCCGTCAGCCGGCCCGTCAACTGGCGCAGTCCCCACAAGCTGGCCGGGTTGAAGCCGCAGACGATCACCTGGCCTTCGGGGATCAGCACCCGCTCCACTTCGCGCAGCACCTGGTGCGGTTCGGCGGAAAATTCCAGCACGTGCGGCAGCACCACCAGGTCCATGCTGTTGGTGGCGAACGGCAGTTCTTCGCTGTCCAGGGTCATGGCGACCGCGCGGTTGCTGCCGGACTGGCGCGGATGCAGGCGGATGTCGGCCAGCCACTGGTGCGGCATGCGGTTGGCCGCCAGCGCGTCGATCTGCGGCATGCCGATCTGCACGGCGTTGAAGCCGAAGATGTCGGCCACCATCTTGTCCAGGCATGCCTGCTCCCAGGCGCGCACGTATGCCCCTGGCGGTGTTTCAAGCCATTTGTCGAACGCTATAATGGATTCGTCGGATGTTGCGCTATCCATGCATTCCCTTTATTGAGCCCATGAGCAAACCTGTTTCCGTCCTCACCGTCCCGGCTTTCCGGGACAATTACCTGTGGCTGGTCCACGATGGCCGCAACGCGGCGGCAGTCGATCCCGGCGACGCCGCGCCAATCCTTGCCGCACTGCACGAACATGGCCTGACGCTTACCGCCATTCTACTCACCCATCACCATGCTGACCACATCGGCGGCGTGCCGGGGCTGTTGGCGCGGTTCCCCGTGCCTGTGTTCGGTCCACGCCACGATGGTATCGCAGCCGTCACGGTGCCGCTGGGCGAAGGCGACCCGGTGGAGGTGCCGGGCCTGGACCTGTCCCTGCGCGTGCTGGATGTGCCGGGCCATACCAGCGGCCATATCGCCTATGTGCGCGACGGCGCCGAGCCCTGGGTATTCTGCGGCGATACGCTGTTTGCGGGCGGCTGCGGGCGCCTGTTCGAGGGTACGCCGGCGCAGATGACCGAGTCGCTGGCCAAGCTGGCAGTCCTGCCGGATGCGACCAAGGTGTTCTGCGCCCATGAATACACGCTGTCCAACCTGCGCTTCGCACAGGCCGTGGAGCCGGGCAATGCGGCGCTGCAGGCGCGCGTCGCCGCCGATTCCGCGATGCGGGAGCGCGGCATGCCCACCGTCCCCAGCACGATCGGGATGGAACGGGCGACCAATCCTTTCCTGCGTTACCGTGAGCCTGAAATCGCTGCCCAATTGCGCGCGGCCGGCAAACTGCGGGGCGGTGAACCGCCCGTTGCCGTCTTCGCCGCACTGAGGGAGTGGAAGAACAACTTCTGACCTGAGGAGATTTATGCAGACCGTCCGCATGTATGTCGACCCGATCAGCCCATTCGTCTGGCTGGCCACCAAGCAGGTTGCCCGCATCGAAGCGGCGGGTGTGCAACTTGAAATGGTGCCTGTCCTGTTTGCGGCGATGCTGAACAAGCACGGCCTGGTGGGGCCGGCGGAAGTTCCGGCCAAGCGGGTACTGACCTTCCGCGATGTGATGCGGCAGGCTGCAGCCCAAGGCCTGGAATTCGTGGGACCGCCGGGGCATCCGTTCAATCCCTTGCCGATGCTGCGCATGGCGACTGCCATCACTGAAAGGCTGGAGCGGATTGCGTTTGTTACCGCCGTCATGGCGGCGACCTGGGAACAAGGGCTCGATGCGCAGGATTTTGCGGTGCTGGCGCGGGTGGCGCGCGATTGCGGGCTGGATGGGGAGGCGCTGGTGGCGGCTGCGGGGACGCCGGAGGTGAAGGCGGAATTGGCGCGGGCTACCGAGCAGGCCATCGCCGACGGGATATTCGGCGTGCCGAGCTTTGTCTATGAGGGGGAATTGTTCTGGGGCGCGGACCGCGTCGACAGCCTGCTGCGGCGGATTGCGGGAGAGCGGATCGATGAGGCGCGTCTGCAGGCCTTTCTTGATCGGCCGGCGCTGGCTTCGCGGCAGAACCGCTGAAAGCCGGAAAACCAGGGTACGGCCCGCAGGGCCGGACCCTGCCGGACCGGGGTCCGACCCTGCGGGTCGTACCCCGGTTTTCCGGTTTTAAGGTTTAGATCTCTTCATACAGCGGCAGCGTCAGGAATTCCTCAAACGCCTCCGAAGTCGACATCTTCTCAAAGATCTGTGCCGCGCGATCGTAAGCCGGCGTAGAACCATCGGGCGCGGCGGCCTTCACCTTCGGCAGCTCTTCCGGGATCATCGCACGCACCATGTCGGCGGTGACCTTGCGCCCATCTTCCAGCACGCCCTTCGGGGAACGAATCCACTGCCACACCTGTGAACGCGAAATTTCAGCGGTCGCCGCATCTTCCATCAGGTTATGGATCGGCACGCAGCCATTCCCATTCAGCCAGCTGCCCAGGTAGTGGATGCCGACGTTGATGTTGTAGCGCAGGCCCGCTTCAGTAATCGGCGCTTCCGGCTTGAAGTCCAGCAGCTGCGCCGCGGTGACTTCCACGTCCGGGCGCTGCTTGGAAATCTGGTTCGGCGCATCGCCCAGCACCTTCTTGAATTCGCCCATGGCCAGTTCCACCAGGCCCGGGTGCGCGACCCAACCGCCATCGTAGCCATCGGTCGCATCGCGCGCCTTGTCGTTGCGCACGCCGCCCATCGCCACTTCGTTCTTCTCCGGATCGTTCTTGATCGGGATCAGTGCCGCCATGCCGCCGATCGCCGGCGCATTGCGCTTGTGGCAGGTCTTCAGCAGCAGCAGCGCATAGGCGCGCATGAACGGCGAAGTCATGGTGACCTTGGCGCGGTCGGCCAGGCAGAAGTCCTTATCCAGCTTGAATTTCTTGATGCAGCTGAAGATGTAGTCCCAGCGGCCGGCGTTCAGGCCGGAGCTGTGCTCGCGCAGCTCGTACAGGATTTCGTCCATCTCGAATGCCGCCAGGATGGTTTCGATCAGCACCGTGGCCTTGATGGTCCCTTGCGGCAGGCCCAGTTCTTTCTGGGTCATCACGAAGATGTCGTTCCACAGGCGGGCTTCCAGGTGCGATTCCATCTTCGGCAGGTAGAAGTATGGGCCGGCGCCGCGGGCGAGTTGCTCCTTGGCGTTGTGGACCATGAACAGCGCGAAGTCGAAGATGCCGCCGGAGATGCGCTTGCCGTCAACGGTCACGTGCTTTTCGTCCAGGTGCCAGCCGCGCGGGCGCACCACCAAAGTGGCGGTCTTTTCGTTCAGCTTGTAGGACTTGCCATTCTGCTCCAGCGAGATGGTCTTGCGGACCGCGTCCTGCATATTGATCTGGCCGCTGATCTGGTTGTCCCAGTTCGGGGTGTTGGAATCCTCGAAGTCGGTCATGTAGGAATCGGCGCCGGAATTCAGGGCGTTGATCACCATCTTGCGTTCCACCGGGCCGGTGATTTCCACGCGGCGGCATTCCAGGGCCTTCGGAATCGGAGCGATCTTCCAGTCGCCGTTGCGGATATGGGCGGTTTCGGGCAGGAAGTCCGGGCGCTCGCCGGCGTCCAGGCGCTTGGCGCGCTCGACGCGCTTGGCCAGCAATTCCTGGCGGCGTGGCTCGAATTCGCGGCTCAGCTTGGCCACCAGGGCCAGGGCCTCCGGCGTCAGGACACGTTCGTAACCCGGCTTGATCTCACCGGTGATTTGCATACCTGCTGGCAGAGTGATGCTCATGGTTCTTTCTCCGTTATTGATGATTAGTGTTGTGATTCGATGTTTTCCAGTATATTGACTAAAAACATAGAGAAACAAGACTAAAAAGCACTTCATCTGTGCGTTTTAGTCACAAGTGAGCGCGTATGGGTCAATTCAGGCAGATCTCCACCTTCGTAGAAGTGGTCAACCGCGGCAGTTTGTCGGCAGCTGCGCGCGCGGAGGGCATCGCGCCGGCAGTCATAGGGCGCCGGCTGGACGCGCTGGAGCAACGGCTCGGCGTCAAACTGCTCCAGCGTACCACGCGCAAGCTGGCGCTGACGGACGAAGGCGCGGCCTTCCTGGAGGATTGCCAGCGCATCCTTTCCGAGCTGGAAAGCGCGGAGGCGGCAGTGGCGGAACGTAGCGCGCGCGCCACGGGGCACCTGCTGATTTCGGCGCCGGCAGGGTTCGGGCGGCTGCACGTGGCGCCGCTGGTGCCCTCCTTCTTAGCGGAGCACCGCGACGTGACAGTGACCTTGAACCTGAACGACCGCGTGGTAGACCTGATTGGCGAGGGGGTGGATGTGGCGATACGCATCGCTTCGATGTCCGATTCCAACCTGGTGAGCGTGAAGCTGGCCGACAATCATCGCGTGGTGGTGGGTACGCCGGCTTACCTGAAGCGGCATGGCGTTCCCAAAACGCTGGACGACCTGTCGAAGCACAACTGCATGACCATCAGCAGCGAAGGCAGCCAGCGCGGATGGACCTTCCGCGAAGGCGACAAGAACGTGACGCTGAAAATTTCAGGGAATATGAGCTGCAACGACGGTGCGGTGTTGCATGATTGGGTGCTGGCCGGGAAAGGCCTGGCGTGGCGTTCGATGTGGGAAGTGGGTGGCGATATCGAGGCCGGACGGCTGAAATCGGTGCTCGACCAGTACTCCGCGCCGGGCAACGATATTTACGCCGTGTTCGCGCAACGGCGCCACCTGCCGCTGCGCATCCGCGCCTTCGTCGACTTCCTGCGCCACACCTACGCCCAGCCGGGCTATTGGCGCAAAGGCTGAGGCCGTGTCAACCTTGGGGTCAGGCTCTTTGGTTGACATCGGCTGAGCTCGTGTCTACCAAAGAGCCTGACCCCAAGGTTGACACGGGCTGGAGCGTAGGGGCGAAAAAAAATCCTCCGATTGGAGGATTTTTTATCGTTTGATCCGTCTCGATTACAGAGGCTGGATGTTCGACGCCTGCTTGCCTTTTGGGCCGGAGGTTACGTCGAAGGATACGCGTTGGTTTTCCTGCAGCGACTTGAAGCCGGTGCTTTGGATAGCCGAGAAGTGTGCAAACAGATCTTCGCCGCCTTCGTCAGGGGTAATGAAGCCAAAACCCTTTGCGTCGTTGAACCATTTTACGATACCAGTTGCCATTACAATTCCTATTACAGTTAAATGAGCTTTACGCCCGTGATACCGTTTGAACCCAGTCTCCTGAATCTAAACGATCCCGCATTATACCGAAATACCTGTTGAAAACACGGAACGGTGAAAATTAATTCCCGCGCCATCCCACAGATTTCCGAACATGTGATGTAACTATAGACAAGATTTATCAATCTTGTTTGATAAATATCAATCGTGCGCGGCAAATTTTTCGGCGCGAAAATCCTTGTCGGCCCAGTGCAACAAAGCTTGCACGGCGGGCTCGATGCCTTGCCACGGCTGGCCTGCTTCCATCACGCCGCGCACCAGCTGTTCGATGCGGCGCGCTTCGCCGCCCAGTGCGTGCAGTCCGAAGGAACCGGCGGAACCGGCCACGCTGTGCAGTGCGTGGTGCAGCTGTTCGATATGGGGAGGAGTCAGGCTGCCCTGGCACAGCGCCAGGGCGTCCCGGATTGCCGCCATGCGTTCGGGAACGCTGGCGGCATATTTGTCGCGCAACGCTTGCAGCCGGTCCTGGAATGCTGGGTCGGCGGGCGTTGCCATCGCTTACTTGGTGCCGAAGATGCGGTCGCCCGCGTCGCCCAGGCCGGGCACGATGTAGGCGTGGTCGTTCAGGTGCGAGTCGAGCGAGGCGCAGAAGATCTTCACGTTCGGGTGGGATTTCTGGAACACTTCGATGCCTTCCGGCGCTGCAACCAGCGCCAGGAAGATGATCTGGTCATCCGATACGCCGCGCTTCTTCAGCACGTCCACGGCGTGCACGGCGGAGTTGCCAGTGGCGACCATCGGGTCGCACAGGATGAAGGTACGGTCGGCCAGGTCCGGCAGGCGCACCAGGTATTCCACCGGCTGGTGGGTTTCCGGGTCGCGGAACACGCCGATGTGCCCGACGCGCGCCGAGGGCACCAGGTTCAGCAGGCCGTCGCTCATGCCGACGCCGGCGCGCAGGATCGGCACCACGGCCAGCTTGCGGCCGGCGATCACGGGGGCCTGGATGGTTTCCAGCGGGGTTTCGATCTCGCGCGTGGTCAGCGGCAGGTCACGGGTGATTTCGTAACCCATCAGCAGGGTGATTTCTTTCAGCAGTTCGCGGAAGGTGCGCGTGGACGTTGCCTTGTCGCGCATGTGGCTCAGCTTGTGCTGGATCAGCGGGTGGTCGGTGATGAACAGGTTGGGAAAGCGCGGATCTTGTTTCATATGTTTAAGATTTGAATTTCTGTTATACCGCGCATTATCCCAGCCTCAAGCATTTTCCACCAGCGCCCGCTGCAGGATGGCTTCGCAGTCCGTTCCTGCGGGCAACCTGCCGTAGGCGCCGCCCGGTTCGCGTGCCAGGCGGGTGGCAACGAAGGCGGCGCTGACGAAGGCTGGCGCGTGCCGCAACAGCAGGCCGGCCTGGACCGCCAGCACGATGCGCTCCGCCAGGCGGCGCGCGCCGAATTCGTCGCCGCTGGCTTTCCGCAGGTCGGCCAGCAGTTCGCTGGTGAAGCGTACGTAGTCCGGGTCCGCGTGGCTGGCATGCCCCAGTTCGGCGGCAAGCACTTCTTGCGCCTGCCCTGTTTTCGACAGGGCGCGCAGCAGATCCAGGCACATCACATTGCCGGAGCCTTCCCAGATCGAGTTCACCGGCAGTTCGCGGTACAGGCGGGCCAGCGAGCTTTCCTCCACATAGCCGCTGCCGCCCAGCACTTCCATGGCTTCGGCGCCAAAGCCGGGGCCGCGCTTGCAGATCCAGTATTTGCCGGCCGGCGTGAGCATGCGCGCCAGCAGGGCCTCGGAGGGATTGTCCATGTGGTCGAAGCAGCGCGCCAGGCGCATGGCGAACACGGTCGCCGCTTCGGATTCCAGCGCCAGGTCGGCCAGCACGTTCTGCATCAGGGGCTGTTCGGCCAGCGGCTTGCCGAACGCGCTGCGGCGGCGCGCGTGGTGCAGCGCTTGCGTCAGCGCGGCGCGCATGATGCCGGCCGTGCCCAACACGCAGTCGAGCCGCGTGTGGTTGCCCATTTCGAGGATGGTCGGAATGCCGCGGCCCAGCGGGCCGAGCAGCCAGCCGTAAGCGCCGGTGAATTCGACTTCGGACGAAGCGTTCGATTTGTTGCCGAGCTTTTGCTTCAGGCGTTGCACCCTGACCTGGTTGCGCGCGCCATCCGGCAGGAAACGCGGCACCAGGAAGCAGCTCAGGCCCGCTTCGCCGGCCTGGGCCAGCACCAGGTGGGCATCGCACTGGGGCGCGGAGAAGAACCATTTATGGCCGGTCAGGCGGTACACGGGTTCGCTGTCGGCGCCGAACAGTTCGCGCACTTCGGCGGCCGGCACGGCTTCGGCTTGCGTGGTATTGGCCCGCAGGTCGGAGCCGCCCTGCTTTTCCGTCATGCCCATGCCGATCAGGGCGCCGCGCTTTTCCTCAATCGGCAGCGGGCTTGAATCGTACACCCGCGACAGGATCTTGGGCAGCCAGCGCGCCGCCAGGCCGGGACTCTGGCGCAGCGCGGGCACGCTTGCGTACGTCATGGTGACCGGGCACTGGGAGCCGTTTTCCACTTGCCCGAACAGGATGTAGCGGGCGGCGCGCGCCACTTGCGCTCCATGGTGCGGGTGCTTGCCTTCCCAAGGCGAAGCATGGGCGCCGGCCGCGATCAGTTGCTCCATCAGCTTGTGCCAGGCGGGATGGAATTCGATCTCGTCGATGCGCCGGCCGTTGCGGTCGAAATTGTTCAGGACTGGCGGATATTCGTTGGCTTGGCGCGCCAATTCCTGCATCTCGGCAGTGCCCAGTTCGGCGCCCAGTTCCATCAGCGAAGCAGTGGCGAAACCGCCCCCTTCGCGTTCCAGCGCTTCGCGCAGGGCCGTGTCGCAAGTGAACAGGTTCACGTTCACGAATGGCGCGACCTGGTTGAAAACCTCGTGCGTGTCGAAACGGTTCATTTCGCTCTCCCGGGCTGCTTCGTTACTGCGAGGCTAGCGCAATCTTTCAGCAGTAGCAAGGCTGCGCTCACATGGAAATATTGCTTAATAAAGCAGCAAACCTCTTTTTATTTGATTTAAAACTGATCTTGGGCAACAAATTTCCTATAAACATGCACTAATGTTGTCGTTTTTCATGTAAAACATGAGCTTTAAGTGATACATTTCTCTCTGGTTACGACCTGAAGAGAAAAGAATCGAGCGCAACAATGCTTTCCAGCTCCCCAACAGTGCCCCTACCGACGTCATACCATGAGGCAAACCTCCTGCTAGAGGAAGCAGGCGACGTCGTGTTCAGGCTGAACCTGATGGGCCAGATTCTTTTTGCCAGCCAGCGCGCCGCCAACCTGTTGCGCAACGGGCAGGACATGGAAGGACAACCCTTCCTGGCTTTCATCAGTGACCTGGACCACGCCGCCCTCAAGTCCGCCCTCTCCGAATCGATCCAGGCACGCGGTGCCAACCGTGCCGAAGTCAGGCTGAAAACCCCCGAGCAGGAAATCTGGTTTGACTTGCGCGTCAGCAGCTATGCCACCGGCAATAAGGCCTATGAACTGCTGATCGTCGGCCGCGACATGACCGCGCAGCACGCGACCGAGGAGCGCCTGCGCCACATGGCCACCCACGATGGCCTGACCGAACTGCCGAACCGCCTGCTGCTGTCGGACCGTTTGCGCATGACCATCGCCCAGGCGCGTCGTTCCGGCCAGGGCTTTGCCGTGGCCACGATTGGCCTGGACAGCTTCAAGAAAGTGAACGATGGCCTTGGCCATCCGGTCGGCGACGCCGTGCTGAAGATGGCAGCGGCGCGCTTGCGCAAGACATTGCGCGACAGCGACACCCTGGCCCGCGTCGGCGGCGACGAATTCGTCGCGGTCCTGCCGGGCACGTACAACGATGCGCAGATCAAGCTGGTCACCGGCCGCCTGCTCGCCACGCTGCAATCGCCTTTCGAGGTGGAGCAGCATACGATTTATGTCAGCGCCTCGCTCGGCGTATCGATCTATCCGGAACACGCGGAGGACGAAGTGCGCCTGGTGGCCCTGGCCGATGCGGCCATGTCGCGCGCCAAGGAAACCGGCAAGGCGCGCTGTGTCGTCTACAGCCAGCGCCAGAGCGGTCCGCCGGAGCACGATATTTCGCTGGAAGCGGCGATGTTCCAGGCCGTGCGCGAGGGCGAATTCCTGCTGTACTACCAGCCTATCGTCAATTCCGGCACGCGCGAGATCGAGGGTTTCGAAACCCTGATGCGCTGGAAGCACCCTACCCTGGGCATGGTCCCGCCCAACCGCTTCATCCCGATCGCGGAAACCAATGGCCTGATCAACCTGCTCGGCGCCTGGGCGCTGAAGTCGGCCTGCGTGCAACTCAAGCAGTTCCAGGAGGTGGCCAAACGGTCGCTATACATTTCTGTTAATATCAGCCCGCGGCAATTCCGCAATGATAAATTCCTGGATGTCCTCGACGATGCATTGGCCTACTCCGGCCTGCCTGGTGAACAATTGGTGTTAGAAATTACTGAAGGCACGCTGATGATCGATCCGGTCCATGCCGAGACGATCCTGGCGCGGATGGCCGAGCGCCATGCGCGCATCGCCATCGACGATTTTGGCACCGGCTATTCCTCGCTGTCCTACCTGAAACGCTTCCCGATTTCCGTGCTGAAGATCGACCGCACCTTCATCCGCGACCTGCCCGGTTCGGAGAAGGATGGCGCCATCTGCAACGCCGTGCTGGACCTGGCCAAGCACCTGGACCTGTCCGTGGTGGCGGAAGGCGTGGAAACTGAAGAACAGATGGCCTACGTCGAGCAGCGCGGCTGCCAGTACGTGCAAGGCTTCCTGACCGGCCGGCCGATGGCCGCCCACACGGCGATGGCGGCGCTCAAGGAGCGCACCTACGCTTCCCTGATGCCCGACGAACTGCGGCAGGTGGCACAATGAGCACGCTCGGCGAACAAACCCTGTCCACCTTGTGGGAACGCACACGCCTGCAAGGCGACATGCCAGGCTTCGCCAAGGCCATTACCTCCATCCTCGGCGCCATGCGCGGCGAGGACGAGAAGGAGTTCGACATGGCGCGCACGGTGCTGTCGGATCCCGTCCTCACGCAGAAAGTGCTGCGCCTTGCCAACAGCGGCATGTATTCGGCCTTCGGCCAGCATATCAACACGGTCAGCAAGGCGGTGCTGGTGCTCGGTACCGAGGCGATCGGCCACCTGGCCCTGGGCCTGAAGCTGATCGAAGAGCTGTCCGTGGTGTCGCCCGATTCCGGGCTGGCACACATTGAAATGGAAAAAGCCGTCCTGGCCGGCATCGTGGCGCGCGAAGTATCGACCACGGCGGAAAGCCGCCATGGCGAGGAAGCCGTGGTCTGCTCCATGCTCCAGACGCTGGGGCGCATGATGGTCACCTTCTACATGCCTGAGCGCTGGACCGCGTTGCAGGAAGCGGCCGGCGAAGGCAAGGAAGATGCGCTGGCCGTCGAAATGCTGGGTATGAGCCTGCAGGATATCGGGCGCGCCGCGGCCCGGCACTGGGGCTTGCCGGGCAACCTGATCTCGGGCATGCGCACGCTGGAACCTCCGGCTGGCGATGCGCCGGCCGAACCGCTGAGCCACGAGGACTGGGTGGCCGGCGTGTCGACCATGTCCTGCATCTGCGCGGGTGCGCTGTGGAACGACAGCGAAGAAGGCGCAGCCGAAGTACGGCGCATTACCGAGCGCTATTCGGGCATGATCGGCGTCAGCACCGACAAGCTGGCGCAAGCCATCGAACAAGCCAAGGTGGTGGCGGCCACCGACCTGACTATCGCGCCGCTGTCAAAGCCGGCCGAGCGCCGCGCCAAGGCGCTGGCGCAGACCCGCCAGCGCGCCGCCGGCAACAATATCCTGCTCAGCGGCCTGTCGGACATGCGCGATTCGCTGGACAGCGCGAGTCCGGGCCAGATGGTCTCGATCGCCCTGGAAACCGTGTACAAGGGCCTGCAATTCACGCGCGCCGTCGCCTTCGTGCGCAACCGCCGCGAGGGCAAGTATGCCGCGCGCATGTGCCTGGGCGAAGGCGTGCGCGAACACCTGCCGTCGATGAACTTCCCCGACGCTTACGAGCCGAACGTCTTCCACGCTGCCCTGAGCAGCGACCGCGTGATCTTCATCGAGAACGCGGCGGACCCGAAGTTCGCCGCCAAGCTGCCGGCCTGGTGGCGCGATACCCTGAGCGATGCGCGCAGCTTTGTGATCCTGCCGCTGTGCTCCAGCGGCCAGCCGACCGGCTTCCTGTATGGCGATTGGGACGATTCCTTCCCGGCCATCCACCTGAGCCCGACCGAATTCTCGCTGCTGAACGACATCCGTTCGCTGGTGATGAAAGCGGCCGAGCGCCGCCACCAGGTCGACACCGTCAACCGGGCAGCTTGATTTACTTTTGCCAGCGGTAACTGAGGACGGCCGCCACGCCGCCCAGCGCCACCAGCCACGACGCCACAAAATAGATCGCCTGCGGCCCCGCGTTTTGCCACACCTGGGTCAGTCCCAGGCTGCCGGCGGTCGCCCCCAGGCCGTAGGAAATGCTGATGTAGAGCGCCTGGCCGCGCGCCTGCAGGGGCCCGCCAAACCAGCGCTGCATGGTTTGCACGGATGCCGAGTGGTGCAGTGCGAAGGTGGCGGCATGCAGCAACTGTGCAGCCACCAGCAGCACCAGCGAATGCGGTCCGGCGCCGATCATGGCAAAGCGCACCACGCCAATGGCGAAGCAGGCATACATCAGCCGCCGTGCGCCCCAGCGCTTGAACAGGGGCGCCTGGTAGTAGAAGCACAGCACCTCCGCCACCACGCCGACTGACCACATCAAGCCGGTCACGGTCTTGCTGTAGCCCTGCCTTTCCAGGTAGAGCGAATAGAAGGTGTACAGCGCGGCATGCGCCGACACCATCAGGGCCGTGGAGGCGAAGAAGGCCATCACTTCCTTCTTGCGCAGCACGGACAACAGCGCCGGGGCCTTGCCGGCATGGACCACGCGCGGCACATCCTTCAGCCGGAAGGCGGCGCCCAGCACACACACCAGCAGCGCCGCGCAGAACCAGACCAGTGCGCCCGTGCCCTGCCAATCCATCAGGAAGGACGACAGCATGACGGTGACGATGAAGCCGATCGAACCCCACAGCCGGATGCGCCCGTAGTAAGTGAGGTCGCCACGCATCTCCGACAGCATCAACGCTTCGCAGATCGGACCTTGGGCGCTGGTGAACAGGTTAAGCAGCACCATCGCGGCAAAGAAGTGCGCGAAGGTGGAACCGAAGACGAAGCCCGAAAAGGAGACCAGGGCGGCGGCCCCGGTCAGGCGCAGCACGAACACGCGCCGCTCGGAATGGTCGGCCACGTAGCCCCAGACGTTGGGGCCGACAATGCGGAGCACCTGGATCAGCGACATCAGGACACCGATCTGCGCGACCGACATTCCCCTGCCCTGGAAATACAGGCTGGCGTAAGTCGAGAACGTTCCGGCGTATGCGTAATAGCAGAAGAGGAAGAGCGCGAACCCGACAGCTTGGGCCGGCAACACGCTTACTGCGACGCTTTCGAGATATCCGGGGTGGCCACTTTCACGTCGCCGCACTGAGCGCGGTGCATCAGGGCATGATCCATCAGGACCAGGGCCAGCATCGCTTCCGCAATCGGCGTGGCGCGGATGCCGACGCAAGGATCATGGCGGCCAAAGGTTTCCACCATCACCGGATTGCCATCCTTGTCGATGGAACGGCGCGGTGTGCGGATGGAGGAGGTCGGCTTGATGGCGATCGACACCGTGATGTCCTGGCCGGTCGAAATACCGCCCAGCACACCGCCGGCGTTATTGCCGACAAAGCCTTGCGGCGTCAGTTCGTCGCCGTGCTCGGAGCCGCGCTGCGCCACGCTGTCGAAGCCGGCGCCGATTTCAACGCCTTTCACCGCGTTGATGCCCATCATGGCGTAAGCGATGTCGGCATCCAGCTTGTCGTAGATCGGCTGGCCCAGGCCCACCGGCACATTGCGCGCCACCACGTCGATGCGGGCGCCGATCGAATCGCCATCCTTGCGCAGGCTGTCCATATAGTCTTCCATGCGCTCGATCAGGGCGGCATCGGAGGTGGCGGCGAAGAAGGGGTTGGACGGCACGTGCTCGAAACTCTCGAACGGCACCACGATGTCGCCCAACTGGCTCATGCAGCCGCCGAATTCAGTGCCGTATTGCTCCTTCAGCCACTTCTTGGCAATGGCCGCCGCACCGACGATGGGCGCGGTCAGGCGCGCCGAAGAGCGGCCACCGCCCCGCGGGTCGCGCACGCCGTATTTGTGCCAGTAGGTGTAGTCGGCGTGGCCAGGACGGAAGCTTTCCGCGATATTGCCGTAATCCTTGCTGCGCTGGTCTTCATTCTTGATCAACAAGGCGATTGGCGTGCCAGTGGTAACGCCCTGGTAGACGCCCGACAGGATCTGCACCGTGTCCGGCTCCTGGCGCTGCGTCACGTGGCGCGAGGTGCCGGGCTTGCGGCGATCCAGTTCCGGCTGGATGTCCGCCTCCGACAACACCATGCCCGGCGGGCAGCCATCGATCACACAGCCGATTGCAGGACCGTGGGATTCGCCAAACGTGGTAACAGTGAACAGCTTGCCAAAGGAATTGCCGGACATGATGGAGAAGAATGAGATTAGCTGGAGAAACTCCCCATTCTAACCCGATATGGCAAAACCCGCAGGAAGTGGCTTTTTTTACTACAGCTTTGGTAAAACTAGCACACTGCTATTTATTAACTTCCGTGAAAGCGCTTTAATGGTCGTTCTCAAGAACAATTCGCTATATACTAGCCCGTAAGAACACCGAGACCCCTTGGAGAAGCGACACATGCCCCCTTCGATCACGGCGCCGGATGGCGGCCACGACGATCAGGACGATCTGGTTTTCTTAGAAGAGCACACGGCTCAGCCAGCTCCCCCGGCACAGCGCAATGTCTGGCGCGTGATGATTATCGATGACGACGAAGACGTCCATTCGACGACCACGTTCGCCCTCGGCAATCTCGACATGCAGCACCGTCCCCTGGAATTCGTGCACGCGTATTCCGCCGCGCAGGCGCGCGAGATGCTCAAGCACGAACAGGAAATCGCCGTGATCCTCCTCGACGTGGTGATGGAGCAGGATGACGCCGGTTTGCACCTGGTGCGCTACATCCGCGAAACCCTGAAACTGACCGATGTCCGCATCATCCTGCGCACCGGCCAGCCCGGTTATGCGCCTGAAATCGATGCGATCCGCGATTTCGACATCAACGATTACAAGACCAAGTCCGAGCTGACCCGCATCAAGCTGTTCACCACGGTGACGGCCGCGATCCGCTCTTATGAACAGATTCGCAACATCAACGAGAGCCGGCGCGGACTGGCGCGCATCGTGCAGTCCAGCACCGAGCTGATGGCCCTGCACGGCGTGCAGAATTTCGCCTCCGGCGTGCTGTCGCAGATCGCCGAACTGCTCGGGCAGGAGGCGCACGGCGTATTGTGCGTGCAGGAATGCCCGGACGCCGGCTGCCACGAGCTGGTGGTGATGGCCGCTACCGGCAGCCACCACAACCTGTCGAACTCCCAGTTGATCGCGCGCGACGACCCGCGCGTGCACAGGGCAATGGAAGATTGCCTGGCCGCCCGCCGCAACCTGTATAGCGATGAGAACATCGTGCTGCACTTTGCCGGCAAGGCAAGCCGCACCTTCGTGGCTTACATGGAAGTGACGCGCGCACCCAGCGCTCTGGAAGAAAGCCTGCTGGAAGTCTTCTGCAGCAACGTGGCGGTGGGCCTGGACAATGTGGAACTGGTGTCCCACCTGCACACAGCGGCCTTCTACGATACCCTGTCCAAGCTGCCGAACCGCACCCGCCTGGTGGAAATCCTGGACGCCACGCTGGCCGGCCCGGCCAAGCAGGACGCCACCCTGTGCCTGGTCGACCTGGACCACTTTGCCGAAACCAACGACGCGCTGGGCCACGAATTCGGCGACCTGCTGCTGTCGGCGGTGGCGGCGCGCCTGCAGCACAGCCTCGGTAAGCAATTGACGGTGGCCCGCATCGGCGGCGACATCTTCTGCGTGCTGGGCGATGCCAGCCAGGTCAACCCGGCCAATATTTCCGCCCTGTTCTCGACACCGTTCAGCATCGACGGCCAGGACGTGCAACTTTCCGCCACCCTCGGCCTGGTGCGCCTGATCGAGCACGATGGCAGCGGCGCCGATGCGCTGAAGGATGCCGATATCGCCCTGAAGCGCGCCAAGATGCAGCAACGCGCCGGCCACTTCTACTTCTCGCGCAGCATGGGCGTGGAAATCCGCGAACGCGTGCGCATGATGCACGCCTTGCGCACCGGTTTCAGCCAGAACCAACTCTTTGTTGTCTACCAACCGCAGGTCGACCTGGAATCGCGCCGGCCGATGGGGGCTGAAGCCCTGCTGCGCTGGCAGACGCCGGACGGCAAATTCGTGTCGCCGGACCGCTTTATCCCGATCGCCGAATATTCCGGCCTGATCATCGACCTGGGCGAATGGGTGATGCGCACCGCCATGCTGGAACTGGTGGCGCTGCGCGCGGCGGGCCATACGGAATTCACGATGTCGATCAACGTATCGCAGGTGCAGTTCCGCCATCCGCATTTCCTGGAGACGCTGAAGCGCGCGCTGCACGACACTGGCGCGCCGCCGGAATACGTGGAACTGGAAATCACCGAATCGATGGCGATGGAAGAACCGGACATGCTGATCAAGATGCTGTCGCAGATCAAGCAGACCGGCGTAACGATTGCGATCGACGACTTCGGCACCGGCTTCTCGTCGCTGTCCTACCTGCAGCGCCTGCAGATCGACCGCCTGAAGATCGACCGCGCCTTCGTCACGGAAATTACCAACTCCGCGCGCGGCAGCAGCATTGCCGAAATGGTGGTGCAACTGGGCCGCAACCTGGGCCTGGCGGTGATCGCGGAAGGCGTGGAAGACGAGCGCCAGGCGCAAATCCTGCACTCGCTGGGCTGCCCGCTGGGCCAGGGCTTCCTGTTCGCGCGCCCGATGACCGGGGAAGCGCTGGTCGGCTGGCTCAGCGACGATGCGCTGGCGGGCGTCGCGTAAAACAGCGGCATGAAACAAAAAGCCACCGGGATACGGTGGCTTTTTCGCTGGGCTATCCGGTGTACGGGATCAGCCTTCCGACTTCTCTTCTTCCTCGGCCGGCCAGTCTCGGATATAGGCCTTCAACATGCGGTTCTCGAAGCTCTGCGCTTCCAGCACGGCGCGCGCCACGTCGTAGAACGAAATCACGCCCAGCAGGGTCTTGGCATTCATGACCGGCAGGTAGCGCGCATGCTTCTCGAGCATGATGCGGCGCACTTCATTGACTTCAGTATCCGGGGTCACCGTGATCGGGTGGTCGTCCATGTGCTTGCGCACGGTGCCGCCGCCGACCGAGCCCTGGTTCGCGTGCAGGGCCTTGAGCACTTCCCGGAACGTCAGCATGCCGACCAGGTCTCCATACTCCATCACCACCAGTGACCCGATATCCTTTTCGGCCATCGTGTTGGCCGCTTCGACCAGGGGCTGGTCAGGAGTGATCGTGTAGAGGATGTTCCCTTTGACTTGGAGGATTTCAGATACTTTCATTTTGGGCCGTCCTGTCCGGTGGTGATTATGGTTTTATTGTAAGCCTTACCATCGAATTTAGCGTAAGCCAAGCGAAAAATCCAGTTCTGGATTAATCAAAACGCAACAGTATTCACAAGCTAAATAACACGATAGCATGTCGAGCATGACAAAGCCAACTTATCCCGGGTTCGATACCCTCGCCCTGCATGCGGGCGCCGTGCCAGACCAGGCCACCGGCAGCCGCGCAACGCCCATCCACTTCACGTCCTCGTTCGCCTTCCGCGACTCCGACCACGCGGCTGCGCTGTTCAATATGGAACGCGCGGGACACGTGTATTCGCGCATCTCCAACCCGACCAATGCGGTGCTCGAAGAGCGCATGGCGGCGCTGGAAGGCGGCGTGGCGGGCATTGCCACCGCCAGCGGCCAGGCGGCGATGCATCTCGGCCTGGCGACCATTGCCGGCGCCGGCTCGCACATCGTGGCGTCGCGCGCGCTGTACGGCGGCTCGCACAACCTGCTCGGCTACACCCTGAAGCGCTTCGGCATCGAGACCACGTTCGTCGATCCGCGCGACCTGGACGCCTGGCGCGCGGCGATCCGGCCCAACACCAAGGTGCTGTTCGGCGAAACACTGGGCAACCCGGGCCTGGACGTGCTGGATATCGCGAACGTGGCAGCCATAGCCCATGAAGCCCACCTGCCCCTGATGGTCGACTCGACCTTCACCACGCCCTACCTGCTGCGCCCCTTCGAGCATGGCGCCGACCTGGTATTCCACTCCGCCACCAAGTTCCTGTGCGGCCATGGCACGGCAATCGGCGGCGTGCTGGTGGACGGCGGCACCTTCGACTGGCAGGCCGCCTACGAGGCCACGGGACGTTTCGCCGAGCTGTGCGAGCCGTACGACGGCTTTCACGGCATGGTCTTCGCGGAAGAATCGACCGTGGCGCCGTTTGCGTTGCGGGCGCGGCGCGAGGGCTTGCGCGACTTCGGCGCGGCCATGAGCCCGCACAATGCCTTCGCCATCCTGCAGGGGGTGGAAACGCTGGCCGTGCGCATGGACCGGCACGTGGCCAATACCCGCCGCGTCGCCGAATTCCTGCTGGCGCAGCCGGCCGTGGAATCGGTCATTTACCCCGAACTGGACAGCCACCCCGACCGTGCGCTGGCGGGCCGCCTGCTGCCGAAAGGCGCAGGCGCCGTGCTGTCATTCACCCTGAAGGGCGACCGCGCGGCCGGCAAGCGCTTTGTCGACAGCCTGAAGGTGTTCTCGCACCTGGCCAATGTCGGCGACGCGCGCTCGCTGGTGATCCACCCTGCTTCCACCACCCACTTCCGCGTCCCTGCCGAACAATTGGCGGCGGCGGGAATTGCCGAGGGCACCATGCGGCTGTCGGTCGGGCTGGAAGACGCCGGCGACCTGCTGGAAGACCTTGCGCGCGGCCTCAAGGCTGCGCAGAAAGGGGCTTGAGCATGATGATCGGCGATTCGTATTGCTACACTGGCGGCAAGGCGTTCGATCCGGCGCTGCCGACGGTGGTGATGATCCACGGCGCCCAGAATGACCATTCGGTCTGGGCGCTGCAATCGCGCTACCTGGCGCACCACGGCTTTGGCGTGCTGGCGGTGGACTTGCCCGGCCATGGGCGCAGCCGGGGCCCGGCGCTACGCACGGTCGAAGACATGGCAGCCTGGTTGCTGCAATTGCTGGATGCCGCCGGCGCCGGCCGCGCGGCACTGGTGGGACACAGCATGGGTTCCCTGGTCGCGCTGGAAGCGGCGCACCGCGCGCCGGAGCGCATCACGCACCTGTCGCTGCTGGGCGCGACCTACCCGATGAAGGTGTCCGATGCCCTGCTGGACGCCGCCAGGGATGCCGAGGGCGACGCGATCGACATGGTGAATATCTGGTCGCACAGCTCCTACGCGCAGAAGCCGTCCTGCCCCGGTCCGGGCTTCTACGTGAGCGGCATGTCGAAACGGCTGATGGAGCGCATCGCGGCTCGGGGTGAGGAACACCTGTTCCATACCGATTTCACGGCATGCAACAGCTACGCCAACGGCGAGGCCGCTGCGGCGGGCGTGCGCTGTCCGGTCCAGCTCATCTTCGGCAGCAAAGACATGATGACGCCACCGCGCAGCACCAAGGCGCTGCTGGCGGCGCTGCCGGGCGCGAAAACCGTCACCGTCGACGCCGGCCACCAGATGATGGCCGAGCAGCCGGACGCCGTGCTGGATGCGCTGCTAGCATTCCTTCGCTGAAGGGGGACTGGCGGCGAAATGCTCGGCCAGGCTGGTGCCCAGGCCGGATTCGACCGCCGTTTCCACCTGCCGCGCCAGGATGGCGGCGTCGCGGCTGGCCTGGCGGTCCCTCTCGTCGTCGGAGTCCGCCAGCACGCCGGCATTCAGCGACATGCCGCCGAAGACGAACAAGCGGTACACGTCCGCCACGCTGACCTTGTGGACGTTGGCCAGCAGCACCCAATTGTCGGCGCCCTCGCTGACGCGCTTGCCGAACTGCACACGCGGCGGCGGCGCGATCTTGACCTTGGCCACCCAACCCGGTCCCATCATTTTCTCCAGCAGTGCATCCAGCTCGTCGAAGCCCAGCCGCGTGCGGGCACGGATCTCGGCGGCGGTGACGGCCGCGTTATCCCCGCTTTCGCGCGCTTCGTGCAGCACTTTCAGCACCGCCATGGCGTCGACGAACTCGCCGCCCGGCACTGCCTCGTGCCACCAGCGCTCGTATTTCACCACCGGCAGCGCCGCCGTCAACAGGGCGCCCAGCAGCGTAATCAGCCAGGACACATAGATCCACAGCAGGAACAACGGCAGGGCCGCCAGCGCGCCGTAGATCTTCGAATACGTCGGCACCTGGGTGATGAACACCGCGAAACCGCGCTTGGCCAGCTCGAAAGCCACCGCCGCCAGCGCCCCGCCGCAAATGGCGTCGCGCCAGTCCACCACCCGGTTCGGCACCGTAATGTAGAGGAATGTAAAGCCGAGTGTCGTCAGCAGCACCGACAACAGGGTGTAGAAGATCGGCCCCGTCACGGCGCCTACCAGGTCGCTGGTGGCATCGAACAGGTGGGTGGACAGCGTGATCGACACGCCGATCACCAGGGGGCCAAGCGTGATCAGCGCCCAATACACCAGCACCCTGCGCACCAGCCGGCGCTCGGCCTTGACGCGCCAGATGCGGTTGAAGGCGCGCTCGATCATGCTCAGCATGGTCACGGAAGTCAGCACCAGCGTGACCGCACCCACCGCCGACAGGCGCGTTGCCTTGGACGCGAACGTCGTCAGGTAGCCGAGGATGGTGTTGGAAATCGCCTTCGGCATCACGCTCTTGATGAAATACGCCTCCAGCGCCGTGCGGAAGGTGTTGAACATCGGGAAAGTGGTGAAAATCGCGAGGGCGATGGTCAGCACCGGCACCAGGGCGAACACAGTGGTGAAGGTCAGGCCACCCGCCACCTGGGGCAGGCTCTCTTCCCGGAGGCGGCGCCGCGCAAATTGCAGCAGGTCGCGCATTTCGCTCCAGGACAGGGCACGCAATTCGGCCACCCCGCGGGTGCAGGCACGGGCGACATTGCTGTATAGGGACTTTAAAACCATCAGTAATACAATTTGCTAAAGGGCCATATAATAACAACGTTATGGACCGAACCAACCTCACAATTCTCATTTTGTACTATTCAAGGCACGGTTCCGTGCGCAAGTTGGCCGAATCGATTGCCCAGGGGGTGGAGTCGGTACCTGGCTGCGATGCCCGCCTGCGCACCGTGCCGGCCGTTTCCACCGTGACGGAAGCGACCGAACCGGATGTGCCGCTGGCAGGCGCGCCGTACGTCGAGCTGCAGGACCTGGAGGATTGCGCCGGCCTGGCGCTGGGTTCCCCCACCCGCTTCGGCAATATGGCGGCGGCCATGAAGTATTTCTGGGACGGGACGTCGGCGCAATGGCTGTCCGGCACCCTGTCCGGCAAGCCGGCCTGCGTGTTCACGTCGACCGGCAGCCAGCACGGCGGCCAGGAATCGACGCTGCTGACGATGATGGTGCCGTTGCTGCACCATGGGATGATGGTCATGGGCTTGCCCTATACCCATCCGGAACTGATGACGACGACCAGCGGAGGCTCGCCGTACGGTGCCACCCACTGGTCCGGGCTGGACGGCAAGAAGCCGTTCACGGAGGACGAAAAACGCCTGGCGGTCGCCATGGGCCGCCGGCTGGCCGAAACGGCCGTCAAGCTGCGGGGACGATAAACGATGAACAGCACCAGACATAAACTTTTCCATTGGGGCGCCATCGCCAGCCTGGCCTTGCTCATTATTTGGTGTGTGGCCTGGGAAATGTGGATCGCGCCGTTGAAACCGGGCGGCTCCTGGATGGTGCTGAAGGCCGTCCCGCTGCTGTTCCCGCTGCTGGGCGTGATCAAGCGTGACCTGTACACGCTGCAGTGGACGTCCATGATGATCCTGCTCTATTTCACCGAAGGCGTGGTGCGCGGCTGGAGCGACAAGGCCATGCCGTGGCTGGGCTGGGGCGAAGCGGGCATCGTGGTGGTCTACTTCCTGTGTGCCGTGCTGTACGTACGGCCCTATAAGCAGGCGGCCAAGCAGGCGGCCAGGGAATTGCTGGAGAAGGTCAACACCAGCAAGACAAAATGAGCCTGGACGCGACCGCCTTCCTGGCATCCTGCCGCGGCGTGCTCGGCGACAGCAACGTCATCACCGATGATGCCGGGATGGCGCCCTACCTGCGCGACTGGCGCGGGCGCTTCACGGGGCGCGCCCTGGCTGTGCTGCGCCCGGCCGACACCGCGCAGGTTGCCGCCGCGGTGCGGTTGTGCGTGGCGGCGCGAGTTCCCATGGTGCCGCAGGGCGGCAATACGGGCCTGGTGCTGGGCAGCGTGCCCGACGCCAGCGGCCTGGCCGTGGTGCTCTCGCTGGGCCGCATGAACAAGGTGCGGCAAGTCGATGCCATCAACCGCACCATGACCGTCGACGCCGGCGTGATCCTGCAGCACGCGCAGGAAGCGGCAGCGGCGCAAGGCTGCCTGTTCCCGCTCTCCCTGGCGGCCGAAGGCAGCTGCACCATTGGCGGCAACCTGTCCACCAATGCCGGCGGCACGGGAGTTCTCCGCTACGGCAATACGCGCGAGCTGTGCCTCGGCCTGGAGGTGGTCACGCCGCAGGGCGAGGTCTGGTCCGGCCTGCGCGGGCTGCGCAAGGACAATACCGGTTACGACCTGCGCGACCTGTACATCGGCGCCGAGGGCACGCTGGGCATCATCACCGGCGCGGTGCTCAAGCTGTATCCGCAACCGAAAGCCTGCGTCACGGCACTGGCTGCTCTGGAATCCCCTACGGCCGCGCTGCGGCTGCTGTCCATCCTGCAGGACCATTGCGGCGCCAGCCTGACCGGCTTCGAACTCATGTCCGCCTACTCCCTGCAACTGGTGGGCAAACACTTCCCCGCCCTGCAGCAGCCGCTGCCCGCCGGCCACGCGCAGTATGCCCTGCTCGAGCTCTCCAGCAGCGAATCGGAGGCGCATGCCGCCGGCCTGCTGGAACGCGCACTGGGGGCGGCGCTGGACGAAGGCGCGGCGCAGGATGCGGTGGTGGCCAGTTCCGCCTCACAATCACGCGGCCTGTGGGACTTGCGCGAGCATATCCCGCTGGCGCAGGCGGCGGACGGCAAGAACATCAAGCACGATATTTCGCTGCCCGTCTCCTCGATCGCGGATTTCATTGACCACACGGAACCGCTTCTACAGGCGGCCTTCCCTGGCTGCCAGCTGGTGTGTTTCGGCCACCTTGGCGACGGCAACCTGCATTTCAACGTCGCACCGCCGGTTGGCGTGGCGAACGAAGACTTCCTGCGCAACCAGGATGCCGTCAACCGCGTGGTGTACGATGCGGTAGCGGCTTTCGGCGGCTCGATTTCGGCCGAACATGGCATTGGCGCCTTGAAGCGCGACGAACTGGCGCACTACAAGTCGCCGGTGGAGTTGAACCTGATGCGGGCCATCAAGCACGCATTGGATCCTTTGGGCTTGATGAATCCGGGGAAAATACTATGAAACTCCTGCCCTTGCTGCTGTTGGCGATGGCCCTTCCTGCGGGCGCGCAAGCCCTGCACAAGTGCACGATCGACGGGACAGTCAGTTATTCGCAGCAGCCTTGCGAGAAAGGCGTCGGCAGCACGCTAACGGTGCC
>CBHWEO010000003.1:0-80324 GCA_966112955.1 uncultured Duganella sp.
ACAACATCTACCGCTACACGCTGGCCGGTACCGAAGTGTCCGCACTGCTGGGCCGTATGCCTTCCGCAGTGGGTTACCAGCCGACCCTGGCTGAAGAGATGGGCCGCCTGCAGGAGCGTATTACCTCCACCAAGACCGGTTCGATCACCTCGATCCAGGCCGTGTACGTGCCAGCGGACGACTTGACCGACCCATCCCCAGCAACCACCTTCGGCCACCTGGACTCGACCGTCGTTCTGTCCCGTGACATCGCTGCCCTGGGTATCTACCCTGCAGTGGACCCACTGGATTCGACCTCCCGTCAGCTGGACCCGCTGGTTGTGGGCGAAGAGCACTACAACACCGCACGTGCCGTACAGGGCACCCTGCAGCGCTACAAGGAACTGCGTGACATCATCGCGATTCTGGGTATGGACGAACTGGCTCCGGAAGACAAGCTGGTCGTTGCCCGCGCACGTAAGATGCAGCGTTTCCTGTCCCAGCCGTTCCACGTTGCTGAAGTGTTTACCGGTTCCCCAGGTAAGTACGTTTCGCTGAAAGACACGATCAAGGGCTTCAAGATGATCGCTTCCGGCGAACTGGACCACCTGCCAGAACAGGCCTTCTACATGGTTGGTACCATCGAAGAAGCCATCGAAAAAGCCAAGAAACTGGGCTAATTCGTTCGACGTAGCGGCCTCGTAAGAGGTCGCTATAACTGAGGATAAACATGGCAAACACTATTCACGTTGATGTGGTTTCGGCCGAAGAGCAGATCTTCTCGGGCGAAGCGACTTTCGTGGCGTTGCCGGGCGAGCAGGGCGAGCTGGGTATCTACCCGAAGCACACCCCGCTGATCACCCGTATCCGTCCGGGCGCGGTGCGCATCCAGGTTCCTGGCCAGGCTGAAGAAGAGTTCGTCTTCGTCGCCGGCGGCCTGCTGGAAGTGCAGCCGAACGCCGTGACGGTCCTGGCGGACACCGCGATCCGTGGTCATGACCTGGATGAAGCCAAAGCCGAAGCTGCCAAGAAACTGGCGGAAGAAAGCCTGGCCAACAAGAATACCGGCATCGACTACGCGAAAGCACAGGCGGAACTGGCAGCGGCTATCGGCCAGCTGGCAGCCATCGCCAAACTGCGCAAGATCAAGGGCTGATCCCTTCTTCTTGTTGCACTGGAAAGGCAGCTTCGGCTGCCTTTTTCTTTTCGGCCAGTTCATGGTCGATATGCGCCGCCAAGCCGCTCAGATGCGGCGTAACGTGGTCGGCCAGCACATGGCGATCCGGATAGTCGCCCCCATTCTGCGGGCGGAACGCAATCGGCGCATCGTCGAACAGTCTTTCCACTCGGCCGCGCCAGGCTGCTTCGACTTCCAGCATGCGTTGGGCATCGATTCCCGCCGCTCCGTAGACCGCGAAGGTGGGCAGTACCTGCATTCCAGGGAAGAACAAGGTGCCGTGCGTGATCGGGAACAGAAGTTGATCCAGCGGCCCATTGATACCGCGCGGCGAATAGTCTCGCGCGGGCCCTCCGACAGAAACGGCCAGCAGTGCACGCTTGCCAGCAAAGCCGCCTTCGCCGTAGCGATAGGTGTTACCGGCGCCTTTGAAGCCATAGGCGAGACCAAAGGCCCAGACCCGGTCTATCCATCCCTTCATAATCGCCGGCATGCTGAACCACCATAGCGGGAACAGCATGATCACCGCGTCGGCAGCAAGAATCTTGCGCTGTTCGGCCTCGACATCGGGCGTCTGGTAGCCGTTGGCAAAAGCATGTCCCGATTCGTCGATGAAGGACAGGCGGTCCTGGTTTATCCGCACGGGGAAGTCCTCCCCATCGAACACCGCCTTCCATCCCATGCCGTACAGATCCGAATGCATGACCTCATGGCCTTGTGCGGCCAGCGTCGAGGATGCGATCCGAGCGAGATGGGCAGTAACGGACGTCGGCTCGGGATGGGCATGGACGATAAGGACCTTCTTGATAGATGATTGCATGACTGGCCTTTCACAGAGTGTGGAGATAGCCCACAGTCTGGTTGGCCACGCGGTATCTGTGAAATAAAAAGAGATTTGGCTTACCATCCATCGCATGGATACCAGGAAGCTCGATCTCAATCTTCTGGTCACGCTGGAAGCTCTACTGGCGGAACAGAACGTGACGCATGCCGCAGAGCGCTTGCACCTTAGCCAACCGGCGGTCAGCGCGCAATTGAGCCGCCTGCGTGAACTGTTTGGCGACCCTCTGCTCCTGCCGGCGCAGCGTGGCATGACGCCCACCGCCAAGGCACTGGAACTGCTTGCTCCGCTGCGCCTGGCGCTGGACCAGGTGCGTGCCACATTGGCCGAGCATCGCCACTTCGACCCTGACAAGGCCAGCCTTACCGTTGCAATCGCCTGTACCGACTATCTGCAGGCATCAGTGGTCCGGCCGTTGGCCGTCGTGCTGCGCAAACGCGCGCCCGGCTTAAGGATCGCCCTTCGCCATCTCGATACAATGCAGTTGGAAGCGCAGATGGCGCGCGGTGAAGTGGACCTGGCGCTGATGACGCCTGAGCATGGCCCAGGCAGCCTGCGCTCTCGGCATCTGTTTGATGAACGCTATGTGCTCATCGGCCGGCGACGGCATCCGGCACTGCGCCGCGGCCTGACCATTGCGCAGTTCGCGCAGTTGGACCATGTCATCGTATCGCTCGATGGCGGTGGCTTTACCACGCCGGTCGACGATGGGCTCGTAGCGCTGGGCCACCGCCGTAATGTGGTGCTGTCCGCAGCGTCATTCCTGGTCGTGCCCGAGATAGTCGCCCACTCGGACTTTGTGGCCTTGGTGCCTGAACGGCTGGTGCGCGATCGCCGCGAGGCATTCACGATAACCGAATGTCCTTTCCCGGTGCAGGGGTTTGACGTGAGCATGCTCTGGCACGAGCGTAATCACGGGCATGGTGGCCAGCGCTGGGTTCGCGAACGCATCCTGGAACTGGCCGCCACTTTGTAGCCCCGGCTGCGTGCTATGCTACGATTTGCATTTTTCACAATGATTCGACGCCTCCTGCTTGCCGTCGCCGCTATTCCATCACGATGGAGGGAATGCAATGACCACAGTCTTCATTACCGGAGCCGCAGGTGCGCTTGGCAGCGCCGTAGCCCGTGCTTTCGACGCCGCCGGCGCCAACACGGTACTACTTGGCCGGGATCTCGCGCGGCTGGAGGCGGCTTGCGGGCCGGCCAGTGAACGGCGCATGCTGGCCGTAGCCGACTTGCGCGATGCAGCAGCGGTTGCCGCTGCGGCGCAAGCGGCTGCCGCGCGCTTCGGGCGCATCGACGCGCTGTGCAATATCGCGGGCGGTTTCTCGATGGGGACGCCGGTGCATGCGACCACCGATGCGCAATGGGACGAACTGTTCGAGCTGAATGTGCGCAGCCTGCGCAATGCCGTCGCGGCGGTGGTGCCGGGAATGCTGGACGGGCAGGGCGGCAAAGTGGTGAATATCGCGTCCGCCTCGGCGCGGCAGGGCCTGGCAAACATGGGCGCCTACTGCGCCAGCAAGGACGTGGTGGTCCGGCTGACCGAGTCGATGTCCGCCGAATTGCGCGGTCAGGGCATCAACGTCAACTGCGTGCTGCCCGGCACCATCGACACCCCCGACAACCGTACTGCGATGCCGAACGCTGATCGCAGCAAATGGGTCACGACGGAAGCGCTGGCAGACGTCATCCTGTACCTCTGCAGCCCCGCCGCACGCGCTATTCACGGCGCTGCGATTCCCTGCAACTGATCAGTGGCACATGCCGAAGGCTTGCTTGTCCTCAAACCAGCGGTAAGTGAAGGTGCGGGAGACGTAGCGCTTGCCGCCGATCAGGACGTCCGGCGGCGTGAGGTCGAAGCGTTTCGGCATTTTGCCCTTGATGATCAGGCGGTAGCGGAACTGGGTGTGATCGCTGGTGCCGACTGCCGCCAGCACCAGCGGCACGCCGTGGACGATTTCGACGATCTCCGGCCGGGCATTGGTCGGCCGCTGGTAGACGCTGAGCACGGTGGCATTTTCCAGCAGCGGTCCCTTTGGCTGGCTGACTTGGAAGTGGGCTGTGGCGAACTGCACCTGGGTTGTGCGCGGCAGCATGTAGCTGACGCCAATCTCGAGCTCTCCCTCAGTCGGCGCCGGCAGGACCGTGGTGGCCGAAACCGTGATCCCGCGTGGGAATGCAAAGGTGTCGGCGTCGACCGGGGTGCCGCAGTCGGGCGAAGTGGCCTGGTATAACGGGCCGGGAGTGTAAGTATCGCCGCAACCGGCGAGAACGAGTAGCAAGGCGAGCGGCGCGGCTTTGCGCATGGAAGTGAACCTTTTGTTATGAGTTCCGACAGTTTACCCGAGCGTGCGGCAATAGCGGGGCCACTGCCGGTTACAAAAAATTGTTGTTTGTCGGAAACAAGCGGTTGAACCGGACAGTGTCTCCATGCAGAATTAACCTACTTTCCAACTGTCCTGCAGCCCACAACGGCTCAGGTGCATCCTGGTGGCCCCATCTACCGCCGCCTATCCATTTCCGCTGGCCTAAACCCGCCTGCCCCACCAAAAACAATAGGGGTCAGAAGTGGCTATTACAACTGTTTCCGTATCGTTCGCCAACGGTTTCGTTGGCGATTACTCGAAGAATAACGAGTCTACCAATGCGTCGCTGACCAGCGCCCTGGGCTGGAGCAACCTGCAATTCGTACAAAGTACCGACAATGGCCAGTTTGGCGGCACGCAGGGCAATGACTACACCGGTACCATCCTGGTGACCGATGCCAACGGCGTCCAGCATGCCATCGATGGCGTGATCAACTGGCGCGCGCCGAGCGGCGCGGTGTCGACCATCGTCTTCTACGCTACCGGCAGCTCGCACACGCTGGCAACTACCACGGGCACTTACGTTGTCGACCCATTCACCGAGCAGAATGGCGACCCGCACAGCTTCATCGGCCTGACCTTCAACGGCCAGGCGCTGACCATCACCGGCGGCAAGGTGACCGGCAACGCCGCCACATCCGGCCTGCTGTCGACCCTCAATACCTACTTGGCCGACCAGCCGCAGATTTCGGTCAGCGATGTGGCGGTGAACGAAGGCAGCGGGATGGCAACCGTCACGGTGACGCTCAGCAAAGCTACCAGCGATACGGTCACCGTCAATTACACGACCGGGAATGGCACCGCTGCCGCCGGCACCGACTACACGGCCGCCAGCGGCACGCTGACCTTCTCGCCCAACCAGACGACCAAGACGTTCCAGGTGCCGATCCTGGACAACCAGCTGGTGGACGGCACGCGCAGCTTCAACGTGGTGCTGTCGAACAGCACTATGGCAGCGATCACCGACAACACGGGCACGGTAACGGTTTCCGACAACGACGTGGCGCAAACCGTCAGCGCCGTCCTGGCCGAAGATGCCGCGCATACCGGCGCCAACCCGGTCGACAGCAGTGTGGTGGAGGGCAACAGCCTGGCCTACACCGTCAGCTTGAGCGTGGCCGCCGGCAGCAGCCAGGAATACGCGCTGTCGCTGGGCGGCACTGCCAGCGCCGCCGATTACGGCGCTGTATCTTTCAGCGATGGCGTGGCCTGGAAAGGCGGCAACGCCACCAGCGGTATCATCGTCATCCCGTCGGGCGTGACCAGCTTCAAGGTGACCATCGCAACGGCGGACGATTCGTCCATCGAATCCGCTGAAAGCCTGGTGTTGACGGTGGGCGGGGTGGCCGCTACCGGCACCATCACCGACAACGACGCGCCGAGCGTTTCCGCTGTGCTGGCGGAAGACGCCGCCAATGCCGGCGCGACGCCGGCTGACAGCGCTGTGGTGGAAGGCGCATCCCTGCAATATTCCGTTACCCTGAGTGCAGCCGGCCTGGTTTCCAGCGAATTCACACTGGTGAAAGGCGGCACGGCTGCGGCTGGCGACCTGGGCGCCATGTCGTTCAGCGATGGCGTGGCCTGGAAGAATGGCGATGCCAGCACGGGCATCATCGTGGTGCCGGCCGGCGTGGCCAGCTTCAAGATCATCGTTGCAACGGTCGACGATACGCAGCTGGAAGCGGCGGAAAGCCTGGTGCTGACGGTGGGCGGCGTGGCCGCCACCGGCACCATCACCGACAACGACGTGCAGAGCGTCAGCGCTGTGCTGGCGGAAGATGCGTCGCATACCGGCGCAACGCCCACCGACAGCACGGTGGAAGAGGGCGCCTCGCTGCAGTATGCCGTCACCCTGAGCGCTGCCGGCATCAGCGCCGGTGAGTTCACGCTGGCGATCGGCGGAACGGCAGCCGGCGCGGACGCAGGTAGCCTGTCCTTCAGCGATGGCGTGGCGTGGAAGAATGGCGACGCCGGCACGGGCATCATCGTGGTGCCGGCGGGCGTGGCCAGCTTCAAGATCACCGTGGCAACCGTGGACGATGCCGTCATCGAGTCGGCCGAGAGCCTGGTGCTGACCGTTGGCGGTGTTGCCGCTACCGGAACGATTACCGATAACGATGTGCAAAGCGTAAGCGCGGTGCTGGCGGAAGATGCCGCGAATACTGGTGCTACGCCAACTGACAGCGCAGTGGAGGAGGGCGCTGCCCTGCAGTACACGGTTACGCTGAGCGCAGCCGGTGTGGCCGCTGGCGAGTTTTCGCTGGCCCTTGGGGGCACGGCGGCCGGCGCGGATGTCGGCGCCTTGTCTTTCAGCGATGGCGTGGCGTGGAAAAATGGCGATGCCGGCACGGGCATCATTGTGGTGCCGGCCGGCGTGGCCAGCTTCAAGGTCATCGTGGCCACGGTGGATGATGCGGCGATCGAATCGGCCGAGAGTGTGGTACTGACCGTTGGCGGTGTTGCCGCGACGGGCACCATTACCGATAACGACAGCTTGAGCGTGGCCAGCGTCTCCGCTGCGGGTGCGGCCACCGTTGCAGAAGGCACGGACTTGCAGTACACCGTGGCGTTGAATGCGGCCGCCATGGCGCCGGCCGAGTTTTCCCTGGGTGTCGGCGGTACGGCTTCCGGCCCCGATGTCGGCGCCTTCTCGTTCAGCGACGGCGTGGCCTGGAAAGATGGCAATGCGGCGACGGGGATTCTCGTCGTACCGGCCGGGGTGGCGGGCTTCTCGGTCACCGTTGCGACGGTGGATGATGCCGCAATCGAGTCGGCTGAGAGCCTGGTGCTGACCGTGGGCGGCGTGGCGTCCACCGGCACCATTACCGATAACGACAGCCATTCCGTCACTTCCGTCACCGCTGCCAGCAGCGTGGTGGAGGGGAATGGCTTGCAGTACACGGTCGCCTTGAATGCGGCAAACCCGGCCGCGTCCGAGTTCAGCCTGGGTATCGGCGGTACCGCCGCGGATGTGGATTTTGGCGCGCTGGTGTTCAGCGATGGCGTGGCCTGGAAGGCGGGCGATCCCACTTCCGGCGTGATTGTGGTGCCGGCGAATGTGACGGGGTTCACCATCAGTGTGGCAACCATCGACGATGCGCTGGTGGAAGTGCCGGAAAGCCTGGTGCTGACCGTTGGCGGCGTTGCTGCCACCGGCACGATCAACGATAACGATGTCGCACCGCCGGTTGTGGTGCCGCCTGTTGTCGTTGTGCCGCCACCAGTCGTCGTGCCGCCGGTCGTTGTGGAGCCGCCGCCAGTTGTCGTGCCGCCTGTCGTGGTCGAACCGCCGCCAGTTGTGGTGCCACCCGTCGTGGTCACGCCCCCGGTTGTGCCGCCGGTGCCGCCTTTTGGCGCGGTGCTCGATCCCGCGACGGACGATGGCCATAGCAATGCCGACGCGATCACCAGCGTCATCAAACCTGAATTCACCGTCTCCGGTGCGGGCTACTTCACCGTTGGCGGCACTGCGCGGCTGACCACGACCGACGGTATCGTCCTGTCGTCCGCCGGGATCGGTGTTGAAGCAATGCAGGCCGGGAAAATCAACCTGGCCACGCCGGCGCTGGACGACGGCGAATACACCTTCATCTCGCAAGTGCTCGACGCCAACGGCAAAGTCGTTGCCGAATCCCCGGTCAAGGTCACCATAGTGACCGACGTCGACGGCGTCGCGCCTTCGATCGAACTGGCGGCCAATGGCGGTGACTTCAACCGCGACGGCATCATGGACTGGCAACAGCACGCCGTCGCCCAGATGCCGCTCGCCTCGCTGGCCGATTATGCGCTCGGCAAGAATGCGTCGGACGCGGCATTCGGCGCCATCATTGCCGGCACCCCCGACGCAGCCAACCCAGGTGCCGCAGTCAAACTCACCGCCGGCGCGCAGTTGCTCGACCTGAGCCTGTCCGCCGCCCCGGCCGCGCTGGATCCCCACACGCTGGCCGCCTCGCCCATGTTCAATTTCTCCGTCAAGCCGCAAGAGGGCGGGGAACAGCTGGCGGACATGGACCCCACCATCGCCGGCCTGCAGACCCGTGTGGTCATCGAACTTGCGGCAGGCGGCGTGCAAGCAAACGACTTCATCAAATGGGACAAGGTGAACCAGCGCTGGTACAGCTTCCTCGACGACCAGCGCCTGGATACGTTCGACAACGGCGCAACCCTGGTCGACGCCAATGGCGACGGCAAGGTTGACCGCATCGTCATCACCCTGACCGATGGCGGCTGGGGCGATGAAGACGGCGTGGCCAACGGCGTGATCGTCGACCCCGGCATGCTGGCGCAGAAGACCGCCGCACCCGTGTTCAGCATCCTGCTTGCGAACGGCGATCGCTGCTACACTACCAGTGCGCAGGAAGCCGCCGCGCTCGCGAAAGGCACCGGCAATCTCTTCGAAGGTGCAAGGTTCGATGCGCTGGACGCGGCCGAGGGAGGACGCCAGCTGAATGCATTCTTCCAGCCTTACACCAAGGACTGGTACTACGCGGCAGCCGGCGACAGTATGCCGTACGCCTGCTACCAGCTTGTGCCCGGCGCGGGCTTCACCGCTGCTGCCGCGGGTTCCGGCATCGGTATCGATATTCACCTGTTCCAGAACGGCATGGGACAGACCCAGTTGTTGTCGCAGGCCGATGCACAGGCCCTGGGCCTGGCCGGCAAAGGCTTCAAGGACCTTGGCGCAAAATTCAGCGCGACGAATGAGAGCGCCTTTGCTTTCGATGTGGAAGGCTACCTCGTCGCCAACCGGGGCAATGCGTCGGTGCAGGCCCTGGTGCAGTCGCTGGCGGGCAGCTACCACAGCACATCCGACGCAGGTTTCATTGAAGCGGTAGAGCAGAATTACCTTGCGCAAGTGTCCCTGGTGGGCCTGGCGCACGGCGGCGCCGCTACGGCGGCGGACCTGAACGCAGTATTTGGCACCGCATTCGGTGCCTGACGTGCAAAGGAGCAGCGCATGAAAGCATCCTGCAGCCTGTTGGTCGCATTCTGTTTCAGTGGGGTGGCAGCGGCGGCGGAACCGCCCGCCTGGTACATGGCCGGACACCTGGGCGTTAACAATCTGGACGATTGGCCGGCCACCGTCGATTTCGGCGGAGTCCAGGCCGGCGGCCAGCTGGGCCTCGAACGCGGCGGCCACGCGGGGCTGATGGTTGGCCGGGAAAGCGAACATGCGCGATACGAGCTCGAGTTCGTCCACGGCCGCGTCAAGATCGACACGATTGAACTGAGTGGAATAGCGGAACACTCGGGCGCCCACGGCAAGTACGACGCCGTGCTGGCCAACCTTTACCGCCACGATGCCTTGACCGACAAGCTGCGGGCCTTTGCCGCGGTCGGCCTGGGCTGGGGCCGGGTGCAGCTGCCCGCGCTGCGTTTCAGCAGCGGGTGTGAGTGCCTTGGACCGGCTTCCCGCAACGGCGCCGCCTACCAGGGACGCGTCGGTCTGGCTTACCAGCCATCGCCCGGGCACGCCTTTTCCATCCAGTACAGCCACCTGAGCCTGATTGGACCACGCCGTGGCGGCACACCGTCGGTTGAATATGGCCGGCGCAGTTTCGGCGCATTGTCAGCTGCTTATACGCATTATTTCTGAGGTGCGCCGCGGCCAGCGCGGCAGTGCTACGCTGCTACCAGGTATTAACCGGCGGAGGCCTTCATGATTCACCATCTGGGAATGGTGGTATCTGATTTTGTGCGCAGCGCGGCATTATATGACGCTTGCCTGGCACCGCTCGGGATTCGCCGGACAGTAACCGACCTGGACTGGGCGATTTATGCCGCCGCATCTGGCCACCCCTTTATCTGGATAGGCTCGGAAATTCCCAGTTATTGGGAAAACGGGCATGAGCCGGCACGCAGTCCGATCCATATGGCTTTCAGTGCGCCGGACCGTGCTGCCGTCAATGCATTCTATTACGCGGCAATTGACCTGGGAGCGGAAGATAATGGCCCGCCCGGTCCGCGCGTGAGCGAGGCCAATTTCTACAGCGCTTATATTCTCGATTTTGATGGGAATAATATCGAAGCCACGGTCCGGGAACCCTAGCGCTTTTCTTCCATGAGGGCCAATAAATGGCCGTCCGGGTCGCGGAAAAAGGCCATCCATAATTCGTGGTCAGGCATTTTTGCAATCAAATGTGGAGCCCCTTCGAATTTGACCCCTTTGGCTGCCAGCTGGTCGGCAACCCCTTCAATGCCATTGATGAGGAAATAATGGCATATGCCGTCTCCGGGCTGGACTGGTTTCAGCCGGGCTTCCAGCATGAGCCGTACGCCGGCGCAATCGAAAAACACCAGGTCGCCAAACCGGAATAGTTTTTTCAGGCCCAGGGTTTCGCCGTAAAAGCTTTCCGCGCGGTTGGCGTCGGACACGGGCAAGGCGATCTGGCCGATGCGGGACAGGGTCATGGCATATCCTCCTTAGGAGTGGCATGAAAGCTAAGAACTAGTGCAATCATGCCACAATTTGGTTTAAGGCAACCTAGTTTCGCTTCATGCGGCTGCGGACAGCGGCCGATTTCAGCAGGGATTTCCACTTTTGCCGCTCGGCGATCCGCTCCAGCGCGGTCTGCTGGTTGCGGCGCACTTCGCGCTGCAGCTTGTGGTAATTGCGCAAGCGGTCCGGATCCACCTGGCCGGCGACAGCACAGCCCGGTTCGCCCTCGTGCCGGCAATCGCGGAACTGGCAAGCAGCGGCCAGCGATTCGATATCGTCAAAGGATGACGATAATGATTCCGGACTCAGGCTGCGTAATCCCGGCGTATCGATAATGCAGGCGCCGGACACGCATTGATGCATTGAGCGGGCTGTCGTCGTATGGCGGCCGCGATTATCCCCATGCCGCACTCCGCCCGTTTCCTGGGCCGCACCGGTTAATGCGTTGGTTAATGTCGATTTACCGGCGCCGGACGATCCGAGCAGGCAAATAGTCTGGCCTTCGCCAAGCCAGGGAATCAATTGCGCCACCGATGCCGGGTCGGTGCCATTAATGACGTGGAATTGCATACCCTGCGGAATACGCGCCTGCAGCGCTGCAATTTTCCCGGCAATGTCGGTGCCAATATCGGGTTTGCTCAGGATTATCAGGGGCGTTATTTCCGCCGTAGCCGCCACGGCAATATAACGTTCAACGCGGCGCAAATTAAAATCCCCATCCAGACCCATTACCAGCAAAGCGGTATCGATATTGCTGGCGATAGGGGGGGCATCCGCGCGGACAATTTGATTCATTGGGGATAAGCGCTGGCTTATCCACACCTCATTCAGGGAATTGGTCGCGGCAATAACCCAGTCGCCGACGCATAGCGGGGTTTCCGCCAATAGCCGCGGCAGGGCGCGGGCCGGGAATTCGGCTTTCCCGTCATGCAAGTTAATCCGGCCGCGTTGATATTCGGTAATCCGGCAGAGGCGGCTTTCCGGCGGGCTGGCGGTCAATTCAGCCAGGCGCGAAATAATGGTGTTGTTAAGTCCGATGCAGCGCAATGCTGCGTAGTCGAAGTCGATCATGATGAGCTTTTTCCAAGGGTGAACACGGCCAGCCACGCACGGCGCGGCAAGCGGAAATGGTCTGGAAAAGTCGGCGCCCGGCTGGGCGCTTCAGCTCAGCGTGATAGCTCAGGCGGCCGACAGGAGGGCAAGGTCAAACGCATGCATGAAATATCTCCTGTCAGGTTGGTGGAAAGCCAACAGTGTCGCACCGTCGGCCGGGCAAGTCAATTCGGCGGCTCGCGGTCCATGGTGCGGACCTCGGAGCATTCCGGCTGCAGGGCTTCTTCGATCACCTCCAGCGCCAGTTGTGGCCGGGCGGCGCCGCACATGAAGATGTCGGCGGCCGCGAAGCCGTTCTCCGGCCAGGTGTGGATGGAAATGTGGGACTCCGCCAGCAACACCACGCCGGTCACGCCCAGCCCGGGACCGAAGCCGTGGAAATGGCTATGCAGGACCTGGGCACCCGCCGCCGTGGCTGCCTCGCGCAGCAGTTGCTCAATCCTTGTGCAATCCGCCAGCACGCCGGGGTCGATGCCGGACATATCCGCCAGCAAATGGGTTCCGCTAGGTTGGTGAATACTCACTTGTGGCCTCCGCCGCCACCGCCACCGCCCCAGCTCCCGGAGGAGGAGGACCAGCTGCTGCCGTGGTAGCCGCTGCTGAGCCCTGGGCTGTTGATGAACCTGCCCCAGCTGGAGCCGACGCTGAGGATGGTCACCACCAGGGCGTAGCCAAAGAATTTGTTCATTTTTTCTGTTGATCGTCGATAGCGTCCAGCACCAGGGCTGGCAGGTACAGCGCCAGGGCGGCCAGGATGGTGGTGCCGATGGTGCCGCCGAAGTTGAACAGCATCGGTATCGCATTCAGCGCGACCAAGGCCATGATCCAGTTTTTGGCGGAACGTTTGTAACGGTCTTTGGTGAAGTCCTGCGCCACGGCGCCGCGCGCTGCCGGAGCCTGGCCCTTCATCGCGTCGCCGAACCACGCTTTCAGCTGGTCCCAGGCGACGGGCGTTGAGCGCGACCAGCCCAGTTCAGTGGTCGTCAGCTCGGCCGCCAGGGTGACTTGCTGCCGACGGTATTCGTAGACGTGGGTATGGTCGCCCACCTGCACGCGCCAGTTGAACGCGCCGGCCGCATAAGTGACGACCGAGTCGTAGTCGTACAGCTTGCTGTACTCGGCCTTGTCGAAGGTGACCTGCTGCGCGCCGAGGTTTGGCGTATCGGGCCACTGGTCCATGACGTTGGCGCGCGACCAGCCATCGTCGGTTTCCACCAGCCAGGTGAAACCGTTACGGCTGCCGTACAGCAGGTATTCGGTCCATCCCGTGCCTTCGTCGTCGGCCCGGCGCATCACGCCGATGACGGTAAAGTCCTGGTTGCCCAGCTTGCCGCTGGCGCCCAATGGCAAGGTGAAGTGTTCTTTCTCCTGCCGCTCGCCGATGGCGATGACTTCAGCCTTCGGGCTGGCGGCGTCGACCTGCGTCTGGCAGGACTGGCACACCAGGCTGGCCGTCAGGCCGGGCAGGTATTTGATCGGCGTGCCGCAGTTCGGACAATCCAGCGCATCGAGCTTGCCGCGGTAACGGCCCGTGGTGCGCTTGATCTCTTCGACGTCGCGCAGCAGTTGGCACTGCATGGCTTCCAGCGTGACGGCGACACCCGTGTAAAGCAGTGGCGGGCCTTCGTCGGAATAGTCGACGGTCAGGAAATGCTCGCCGCGGCGGAAGTCGGCCACTCTGGCTTCCCAGCCGTCGCCCACCTTGAACGGCAACTCGCCCTGGCCCCCGATGCAATGCGCGGTCCGGACGTCGGCCGACATATAGCGCTCGCCCACAATCTGATAGGGCTTGCCGGGGCGGACATCCTCGAAGGCCGGCAGCTCGCCGTCGGGCGTGCGCAGCGTGGTGACGGTGTACTGGCCGGAAGCATCGCCCAGCCAGCCGCTGGTGGCGTCGTCGAACACGATGTACCACTCGTTCCACATGCCCGCGTCGTAACGCAGTTGGATGCGGCCCACCACATTGAAGTTGCGGCCGCCCAGCACGCCGCTGGTGCCGACCTGGATCGGGGAATAATCCTCCAGCACGGATGAAATCTTGCCCAGGTCGCGCACGGCGCCGGCCTCCTTCAGGACGCGCGTATTGCAGTACTCGCACACCGCCATGACGGAGGCGTGCGAGCGGAACTTGACCTCCGCGCCGCAGCTTGGGCAGGAAACGGTTTGCATGCGGCCCGGCTTATCCGATCAGTTTCTTGAGCAGTTCAGCCTTGGTGGCATCGTAGTCGGCGGCCGAGATCAGGCCCTTGTCCAGCAAGGCCTTCAGCTTGCCGAGGCGGTCCTCGATCGACTCCTGTGCCGGCGCGGCAGGGGCGGCCGGCGCTGCCGGTGCCGCCGTTGGCGCGGCGCCGGGATTCAGCGCCTGCCCCATGGCCTGGCCCATCACCTGGCCAACCGTCAGCCCGGCGCCCAGGCCGGCCCCGATGCCTGCCATGCCGCCTTCGTTGCCGGCGGCCAGCGGGATCGATTGCGCCACCTGGTATTTGGTGAAGCCGGCCATCTTGTCGGCGCCCAGGCCGCCCTTCATGCCGGCGGAGATCCGTTCGTCCAGCGCGGCTTGCAGTTCTTCCGGCAGGCTGACGCTGGCCACATTGAATTCATCCAGGCCGATGCCGTAACGCGCGAACGCGTCCGCCAGGCCGCCCTTGACTTCCTGCGCCATCAGGGCCTGGTTGGCCGCCATGTCGAGGAAGGCGATCTGCGATGCGCCCAGCGAATTGGCCATGGAGGCCAGCAGAATGCCGCGCAGCTGGTCTTCCACGTCTTCGCGGGTGTAGACGTCGCGGGTGCCGCTCAACTCGGTGAAGAACTTGCGCGGGTCGGTCACGCGGTAGGAATACATGCCGAAGGCGCGCACCCGGATCATGTCGAAATCCTTGTCGCGGATGGTGATCGGCTGCGGGGTGCCCCACTTGCGGCCGGTCTGCACGCGGGTGCTGAAGAAATACACATCCGACTTGAACGGCGAGTCGAACAGCTTGTCCCAGTTTTTCAGGTTGGTCAGCACCGGCAGGGTCTGCGTGGTGAGCTTGTGCGTGCCGGGTCCGAACACGTCGGCGATCTGGCCTTCATTGACGAATACCGCGACCTGCGATTCGCGCACGATCAGCACGGCGCCGTTCTGGATTTCGAAGTCCTGCATCGGGTAGCGCCAGGACAGCACGCCTTCCGTTTCCTCGTTCCACTGCAGTACGTCGATAAACTGCTTCTTGATAAAGCTGCCGATACCCATGATGTGACCTCTTCAGGAAATGCAGGCGGCGTTGATACCGCCAATGGAAAGCGAAATAGTGCCGAGCAGGCCGCCAAAGGCGCTGTTGTCGGCTTCGATCTGGTCCTGTGCCATTTTCAGGCAGCGCGTCGTCACCGCGTAGCCGAGGGCTTGCACCACCATGGCGCCAAAGGCCCAGCCCAGGAACTGCTGCCAGTCGTTCGTATGCAGGATGCTCGATGCGATGGTCATGGAAAAGCCCAGCATGGCGCCGCCCAGCGACAGGGCCGCGGCATGGTTGCCCTGCCGGATAAGTTTAACTTCGTCGTAGGGTGTGAGCCAGGTATACGCCTTGAAGAAGACGACCAGCAACAACGCGGCAAGTGCCAGGTGGACCAGATAATTTAGGATGGCGTTCACGACGATCCCCGGTTAAAGTGACAGGCTTGTACCAAAAGAAACATATTAGAACAAAAGCACGCAAATGACCAAAAAGATTCTCATTGTTTCAGTCTTCGTCGTCGCTTCCTGTGGACTTGCCTACGAATTGATCGCGGGCGCGCTTTCCAGCTACCTGCTGGGCGATTCGGTGCTGCAGTTCTCCACGATTATCGGCTGCTACCTGTTCGCCATGGGTGTTGGCGCGCACTTCTCGAAATACGTGAAGGATGACGATGTGCTGGCGCGCTTTGTCGACATCGAACTGGCGGTGGGGCTGATCGGCGGCCTGTCGGCTGCGGCCCTGTTCATGACCTTTGCCTGGGCTTCCGCACCATTCCGCACCTTGTTGTACACGATGGTGTTCCTGGTGGGCGCGCTGGTGGGCATGGAGATTCCGCTGGTGATGCGTGCCTTGAATGCGCGGCAGACGGAGTTCAGTGAACTGGTCAGCCGGGTGCTGACCTTCGATTACCTGGGCGCGCTGGCGGTGTCGCTGCTGTTCCCGTTGGTGCTGGCGCCGCAGCTTGGGCTGGTGCGCACGGGCTTCCTGTTCGGGATGCTGAATATCGCTGTGGCCCTGTGGACAATTATCGTGTTTCGCACAGAGCTGGCGAATGTCACCGGGCGCTTGCTGCGCGCCAGCGCGGTGATGCTGGCGCTGGTGATCGGTTTCAGCGGCGCGGATCGGCTGACCGGCTGGGGCGAACATGGCCTGTTCGGCGACGAAATCGTGTATTCCACCAGCACGCCGTATCAGCGCCTGGTCATCACCAAATGGAAGGATGACCTGCGGCTGTACATCAACGGCAACCTGCAGTTTTCGTCGCGCGACGAGTACCGCTACCACGAAGCGCTGGTGCATCCCCTGATGGGCGCGCTGCCATGGGCAAAGCGGGTGCTGATCCTGGGTGGCGGCGACGGGCTGGCGCTGCGCGAAGTCCTGCGTTATCCACAGGTGGAGCATGTGACCCTGGTCGACCTCGACCCGGCCATGACGGCGGCCTTCACCCAGCGCGACGAACTGGTCGCCCTGAACAAGGGATCCTTCCGCGACAAGCGCGTTCACGTTGTGAATGCCGATGCGGCAATCTGGCTGCAGCAGAACCAGGAAATGTTCGATGCGGCGATCGTCGACTTTCCAGACCCGTCGAGTTTCGCCCTGGGCAAGCTGTATTCGGTACCGTTCTACGGCGTGCTGAAGAAGCACATTGCGGCGAATGGGCTGGTGGTGGTGCAGGCGACATCGCCTTTCTTCGCGCCGCACGCCTACTGGACGGTGGATGCGACGCTGCGCGACGTGGGCATGCGTACCTGGCCGTACCACTTATATGTACCTTCGTTCGGCGAGTGGGGCTTCATCATGGCGTCGCCGCAGCTGGATTACCATCCGCCGGAATCGTACCGCTTGCCGATGCGTTTCCTCGATCCGTCAACCACGCGCGCCATGTTCGACTTCCCGCCCGATATGAAGCCGTTGCCGATGGCGCCGAACCGGCTCAATACGCAGTCGCTGGTGCATGAATTCGAGCAGGACTGGCGCAGGGTGATCCGCTGATGCTGCGCCGGTCCTTCCTGGCCTGGGCTGCAGCCAGCGGTGCCACCGCTGCGGCATCGGTGGCCGGCTACCTGCGCTGGCAGGAAATCACGCCGACGGTGCTGGCGCCGGGGCGCGAGGAGGGGCATTACCTGCGTGACCGCAAGCCCCTGCCGGCGCCTTCGCAGGCGTTGTCGACGGATGTACTGATCCTCGGTTCCGGCATCGCGGCGCTGACGGCGGCGTGGCAACTGCGCAAGCACGGCCACGACGATTTCCTGATGCTGGATGGGCCGGAACCGTATGGCAATGCAGCGGGCGGGCGTTTTGGGGAACTGGCCTTTCCCACCGGGGCGCATTACCTGCCGCTGCCGACCGAGGAATGCGAGCATGTGCGCGAGTTGCTGGCGGACCTCGGCGTGATCCAGCGCGGCGCCGCTTCACGCAAGCCCTATTACGACGAGCGCTTTATCCTGCATGGGCCGGAAGACCGCTTGCTGTTCAACGGCGCCTGGCAGGAAGGCGTGCTGCCGCATGAGGGCGTTCCGCATTCCGAACTGGCGGAGCATAAGCGCTTCTTTGCGCAGCTTGAGGCATTGCGGGCGGCTGTGGGTGCGGATGGGCGGCGCAGGTTCACCTTCCCGAGCGAGCATTCGTCGGCGGACGCAGAAGCGGCGCGGCTCGATGGCATGAGCTTCGGCGCCTGGGCTGCGCAGAACGGCTACCGTTCGTCTTCCTTGCTGTGGTACCTGGATTACTGCTGCCGCGACGATTACGGCGCGGGGATCGATGCGGTGTCGGCCTGGGCCGGCCTGCACTATTTCTGTGGACGGGGCGGTGAGGCGGAGAACGCGGAGCAGGGGGCCTGGCTTACCTGGCCGGAAGGCTTGCAGGCGCTGGCCGGCGGCCTGGAAAGTCTGGCGCGGCCGAAGCGGCTTGCCGGCAGCGCGGTTCGCGTGCAGCTTCTGCCGCAGGCGCGGGACGGTGCGCAGGACCGGGTCGAAGCCCTGTGCTTTGCGCTGGAACGAGGCGTAGCGCGCACCTTCACCATTCGCGCGCGCCGCGTGATTTGCGCGATGCCGTTGCATGTGGCGGCAAGGGTTGTGGAAAACTTGCCGGATGTCCACAGGCAAATCCACGCACCGTGGATGGTGGCGAATTTCCTGATGAAGCGTTTTCCACAGGAGCTGCCGGCGGCGCCGCTTTCGTGGGACAACGTGGTGCACGGCACGAAAGGCCTGGGTTATGTGGTCTCGACCCACCAGGATATCCGCGTGACGCCGCCCGAGAAGACCGTGTTCACCAGTTATGTGGCGTTGGCGGACCGCGATCCGCGCGACGCGCGCAAGTGGATGATGTCCGCAAGCGGCGAAGAATTGCTGGCGCTGGCGAGCGTCGATTTGAAGGCGGCGTACGGGATGCAGTTCGAGCGTTGCGTGGAGCGCGTCGATATCACGCTGCGCGGGCATGCGATGGCGGTACCCGTTCCGGGATTCCGCGGCGATGCGGGCTTGAAGGCATTGCGGGAGATGGATGGCCCGGTGCTGTTTGCGCATTCAGACCTGAGCGGCTTCTCCGTGTTCGAAGAAGCCTCCTGGTGGGGATACCGCGCAGCGCAGCGGGCGCTGCGCGGTTAGCTGGCGATTACTTGGCAGCTTGCGCCGGGCCGGCGGCTGGGGCAGGGGTTGCGGCCTGAGCGGCCGCCGGTGCAGGCGCCGCGGCCGTTGCCGGGGCCGGGCTCGCCTTCACTTCGGACTTGGTCTCGGCAGGCTTTTCAGCCTTTTTGTGCGATGCCTTGTGGGTGACCTTCTTTTCCACTTTTGCCTCAGCCTTGGCGCTGGTGCTGGATGCTGCCGCTGCCGCCGCAGGTGCAGCGGCTGGCGCTGGAGTGGTGGCAGGAGCAGCCGGGGTGGTGGCGAAAGCAGCGGTAGCGAACAGGCCGGCGATCAGGGTAGCGATGGTCTTTTTCATGGTACAGGTCCTTTACGGTAAAAGTGTATAAATCGTTTAGCTAATTAAGGCTTACTTCTTTTCGGCGGCAGGCTTCTGGACTTCCTGCTTGACCTCTTGCTTCACTTCTTGCTTGACCTCGGCTTTGACTTCAGCCTTCACTTCGGCCTTGACTTCCGGGGCAGGAGTTTGTTGTGCGAATGCGGCGCTTGCGAACAGACCGGCGATCATGGTTGCGATGACTTTTTTCATTTTTAAATCCTCACTGTTGGTTGATCTCTTGTAGCGCACTGTTTCCTGTGTCACTGAGCTGAAAACGGGCTCACTCAGCAGTGTGTTGACGGTCATTACAAAGCCTTACATTTGTCGCAGATTTACAAAACTTTACGCAGGAAGCATCGAAGCGAAACGCTGGCTCCCTAAAGTGGCCCTACCCACTAACCAAATAGGAGAAGTCATGAACAAGAAGACCTGGATCGCTGCCGCCGCAGTCGTGGTCGCCCTGGGCGGTACCGCCGCCTTTGCCGGCGCCAATCATCCCGGCGGCCACGGGGGCCACGGCAGCCACAGCCCCTGGACGATGGACGCCGCCCAGGCGGACACGCACATCGACATGATGGTCGCCCACATCCTGCCCGACGGCACCGCGGCGCAGAAGTCGCGCCTGGCCGAAATCGCCAAGGCCTGCTTCAACGATATGAAGCCGATCCACCAGCAACTGGGCGAGGGCCATCAGGAAGCGGCCCGCCTGCTGGCGCAGCCGGCCATCGACCGCGCCGCGCTGGAAACCCTGCGCGCCAGCCAGATGCAGAAGATGGACCAGATGTCGCGCCGCGTGCTGGCTGCCGCCATGGATGCCGCCGAAGTACTGACGCCCGAGCAGCGTACCAAGTTCAATGGCGCCCTGCATATGATGGTGGCCAGCCATATGGGCGGTCATTGAGCTATAGTCTCACCCATGTCCCAACCCCTTGTCCTGATCATCGATGACGACCAGCGCCTGGCTGCGATGGTCCAGACCTACCTGGCCCAGAATGGCCTGCGCGTCGAGCATGCGGAGACCGCGCAGGCCGGCCTGGACCGGCTCGCGCAGGCGGTGCCTGGCAGTTTTTCCGCCCTGGTACTGGATTTGATGCTGCCGGACGTCGACGGCCTGGAAGTCTGCCGCCGGCTGCGCGCCATGCCGCAGCCATTGCGCAGCCTGCCGGTGCTGATGCTGACGGCCAAGGGCGACCCGCTCGACCGCGTGGTGGGGCTGGAACTCGGCGCGGACGATTACCTGCCCAAGCCGTTCGAGCCGCGCGAGCTGCTGGCGCGGCTGCGCGCCTTGCTGCGCCGGCCAAGCCTGGCCGATCCGTCTGCGCCAGCGGCCGCTGCCACCGCGGCCGAACCCCCATTGCGTTTCGGCCGCCTGGAAATCGACCCCGGCTCACGCATCGTCCGCGTGGATGGCGCCGAGCGTCCGCTGACGGCTTACCAGTTCGACCTGCTGCTGGCCTTCGCCCAGCGCGCCGGCCGCGTGCTGTCGCGCGACCAGCTGATCGAAGCGCTGAAAGGCGGCTCGCTCGAGCCGTTCGATCGCTCCATCGATGTCCACGTGGGCCGCGTGCGCGCAGCCATCGAGGACGATCCCAAAGCGCCGCGCCGCATCATCACCGTGCGCGGTGCAGGCTATGTCTTCGCGAAAGTGCAGGATGCGTAAATTCGCCTCGCGCATGTATGTACGCATTTACGCCACGCTGCTGGCCTGCATCGTACTGGCCGTACTGATGTTCGGCTATATCCATTTCTGGTTCGCGCCGCCGCGCCACATGCCGCGCAACGCAACCATGGCGGTCGTCGTACTGCTGGTGATGATCGCCTTGACGATCGCCGCCGGCGCCTACCCCTTGGTACGGCGCATCACCCGCAGGCTGGAGCAATTGCAGGCCAGTGTCCAGGCCTGGGGACGCGGCGACCTCTCCGCGCGCGTGCCTGCTGCGGGCAGCGACGAGGTGGCGCAACTTGCCCGCAGCTTCAACGATTCTGCCGCGCGCATCGAAGCCCTGGTGGGCGCGCAAAAGTCGCTGCTGGCCAACGCCTCGCATGAACTGCGCTCACCGCTGGCGCGCATCCGCATGGCGGTCGAACTGCTTCACGATTCCGCCAGTCCGGCGATTCGCCAGGAGCTCGCGCGCAACATCTCAGAACTGGACCAGCTGATCGACGAAGTGCTGCTGGCGAGCCGGCTCGATGCGGTGCCGACGGACAGCGCGGCGCAGGACGACGTGGACTTCACGGGTATAGTCGCGGAAGAATGCGCCCGGGTTGGCGCCGTGCTGGATGGCGTTGCCAACACACTGCGCGGCGACGCCACGCTGTTGCGGCGCCTGGTGCGCAACCTGCTGGAGAATGCGCGCCGCCACGGCGGCGATGCGGCGGTGAACGTGATGCTGGCCGGTGTTCCCGGCGGTGTCGTGCTCGACGTCTGCGACCGCGGCCCCGGCGTGCCGGCCGCGGAGCGCGAGCGGATCTTCGAACCTTTTTACCGCCTGCCCGGCGCTTCGGAGAAGGCGGGCAGCGTGGGCCTCGGCCTGTCCCTGGTGCGCCAGATCGCGCGCCGCCACGGCGGCGAAGTGGAATGCCTGCCCAATGGCGAGCATGGCGCCTGCTTCCGTGTGACGCTCAAGCCGCTGCCGCCGGCATAGACAATCTATACACCGTCTATATACGTTCTTCGATACGCTTCCGGCATCAGAAACCCTAAAGGGAAGAAATGTCGGCAACTCACAAGAAGACGTCAGCCTTGACGCTGGCCGCACTGGGCGTGGTGTACGGGGATATCGGCACCAGCCCGCTGTACACCATGAAGGAAGTATTCTCTGCCCAACACGGCATTGCACCCACCGCGCCCAATATCCTCGGCGCCGTGTCCCTCATCATCTGGACGCTGATCATCGTGGTGTCGCTCAAATATGTCGCCTTGATACTGCGCGCCGACAACCGCGGCGAAGGCGGCATCATGGCCTTGCTGGCATTGGCGCTGAGCGGGCACGCGTCAAGTTCCCGCACATTCTTCGGCCTGATGCTGGCCGGGCTGGCCGGCACCGCGCTGTTTTATGGCGACGGCGTCATTACGCCCGCGATTACGATCCTGTCGGCTGTGGAAGGGCTGGAAGTCGCCACACCCTTCTTCATGCATTATGTGGTGATGATTACCACGGTCGTGGTCATCGTCCTGTATGCCTCGCAGCGCCGCGGTACCGCGAGCCTGGGACGCTATTTTGGTCCGTTCATGCTGCTGTGGTTCGCCGTACTGGCCGGCATGGGGCTGGTGAACATTGCGGAGATGCCCGGCGTGCTGGTGGCGTTCAATCCGCTCCATGCGCTGAACTTCTTCGTAGCGAATAAGTGGCTTGGCTTCGCGGCGCTTGGCGCGGTTTTCCTGGCGGTGACCGGCGCGGAAGCCCTGTACGCCGACATGGGTCATTTTGGCAAGACGCCGATCCGCCTGGCCTGGTTTTACGTCGTCTTCCCATCGCTAGTGCTCAATTACCTTGGCCAAGCTGCGGTCCTGGTTCGCAATCCAGAAGCGGCCAGCAATCCCTTCTATTACCAGCTTGGCGCCTGGAGTATCGTGCCGCTGGTCGTGCTCGCGACGATTGCAGCCGTGATCGCGGCGCAGGCCACCATTGCGGCGACCTTTTCCGCTACGCAGGCGGCGATTTCGCTGGGATTCCTGCCGCGCATGAAGGTCCTGCACACCAATGAGATGGAAGTCGGGCAGATTTACGTGCCGTTGGCGAACTGGGTACAGATGTCCATGGTGCTGCTGGCGGTCGTCGGCTTCGGCTCTTCCTCCGCGCTGGCGGCAGCCTACGGTATCGCCGTGACCACCACCATGCTTGCCACAACCATCCTGACTTTCCATGTGATCCACTATCGCTGGAAGTTCAATTGGCTGCTAAGCGTGGCGGCAACCGGCTTCTTCCTCGTGATCGATGGAGCGTTCCTCATTGCGAACAGCCTGAAAATCGCCGACGGCGGCTGGTTCCCGCTGGTGCTGGGCGGCGCGATGATGGCGGTCATGCTGATCTGGCGAACCGGCCGCTCCGCCCTGGCCGAGAACCTGCAACAGCACGCCATACCGCTGGGCGCTTTCCTCGAGTCGCTGTTTGCCTCGCCGCCGGCGCGCGTGCCCGGCACGGCCATCTTCTTCCGCGCCGAAGGGGACGGCGTGCCGCATGCCCTGCTGCATAACCTGCTGCATAACAAGGTCCTGCATGAGAAGATTGTGTTCCTGACCGTGACCAACTGCGATATCCCGTTCGTGGCTGCCGAAGACAGGGTGGCGCTGACCGCATTCGACCACCAGTGCTACCAGCTGAACGTCAAGTACGGGTTCAAGGACGACCGCGATATACTGGCGGCCCTCGACCAGGCGTCTGCACATGGATTGGAGTACAACCTGATGGAAACCTCGTTCTTCATTGCACGCCAGACCGTGATTCCGGCGCCGGGCGGTCGCATGCCGATGCTGGGGGATGCCATCTTCGCTTCGATGTACCGCAATGCGCGCGACGCGGCGGAGTACTACAAATTGCCGGCCAATCGCGTGATCGAACTTGGCACGCAAATCGAGATCTGATGCGCAAGGGATTGATCAATGGCCTGTTGATGCCGCTGCTTGGTTGCGCGGCAGTGACGGTCGCCGGTGTCGCCCTGCGCGACACCATCCTGCCTGAGAACCAGGTCCTCCTGTTCCTGTTGCTCGTGGTGCTGGTCACTGTGAAGCTGGGCCGCCTGGCCGGTTGCGTCTGCGCCTTGGCATCGGTACTGCTGTACGACCTGTTCCTTGTGCCGCCGTACTTGTCGCTCGAAGTGCACGACGCACAGCATTTGCTGACATTTGCGCTGATCCTGGTCGTTTCGCTGATCACCAGCTATTTCGTGGAGGGCATCCGTGTCCAGCACCGCCTGGCGCTGAAAAGGGAGGAACAGGCGAACGCCTTGCGCGAGATGTCGGTGGCGTTGGCGGGCGCCTCGGACATGGCATCCGTCTGCTCCGTGGGCGCCGACTACCTCCAGCGGATGTTCGGCGGGATTTCGAAAGTCTTCGTCAAGGGCGACGGCGGGGAGCCGGTGCTGGCGGGCAGCGCCGGGCGCGACGTGCGCTTGCCATCGGGTGTGGCCAGGGTAGCAGCGGCATTGATGGTGGAATCGTCAGGCCGGCAGGAGCACCCATTCTATTCGGCTGGTGCTTTTTATTTCATCCTGCATGCGCCGGCGGGCATCGGCGGCGTCCTGGTTTGCCTGCCCGACAATGCAAACAGCCGGCTGTCGTCGACCGCCGAGCGGCTGGCGCAAGTCGCTGCGCAACAGTTGGCAATGACGATCGAGCGTGTGCGCCTGTCCGAGTTGGCGGCCGTCTCGCAGCTCGAAGTGAAGGCGGAGCGGTTCCGGAACTCCCTGTTGAACAGCGTATCCCATGATTTGCGTACCCCGCTAGCCGCATTGAATGGGCTGGCCGGCCAGCTGCTGGCCCAGGGCCACGAGGAAAATGCGCTGCCGGCGGCGATTGCACGGGTCGCCCAGCGTCTGGACAACATGGTGGGTAACCTGCTGGAACTGGCCCGCTTCAGCCAGGGCAGCATCCAGCTGCGCCAGGATTGGCAACTGATCGATGAAGTGATCGGCAGCGCGATCGCGCAAGTACGCGAGCATGGGGGCAAGCTGCGTTATGTGTCGGCGGTACACGGCGGCCCGACGCTGGTGCGCTTCGATGCACGGTTGATCGAACGGGTGTTGTGCAACCTGCTGGAGAATGCCGAGCGGCACGCAACCGGGGCAAGCACGGTCCGGGTGCGTGCCGCCAGCCGCTGTGGGCGCCTGCACGTCATGGTCTGCGACGACGGCAGCGGGATCGCCGACGGCGCAGCGCTGCTGCCAGCTGGCAGCGACATCAGCCAGGGCGACACGCGTCCCGGCCTTGGTTTGTCGATCTGCCGCGCTATCATTGAGGCCCATGGCGGCGTGCTGGATATCGCGCGCCGGAAGGGCGGCGGCACGCGCGCCGCTTTCAGCCTGCCAATGTGCGAATCACCTGTACTGGAACTGGATGAATAAGCCGCATGTCCTGATCATTGAAGACGACAGCGATGTCCGCGCGGCGCTCAGCGGCGCACTGGCGGCGGATTTCGACGTCGAGGCGGCGGCGACCGGGCAGGCCGGCATGGCCGCGGTGCGGACGCGCGTGCCTGCCGTCATCATGGTGGACCTCGGCTTGCCCGATGGCGGCGGCAGCGAGCTGGTCGCCGCGTTGCGCGAAGTTTGCGTGGCCCCCATCATTGTCATCTCCGCGCGCCACCAGGAGGCCGAAAAGATCGCCGCCCTGGATGCCGGGGCGGACGATTACCTGACCAAGCCATTCGGCACCGGCGAACTGCTGGCCCGCTTGCGCGTGCACCTGCGCCGCCAGCAAGGCGCGGCATCGAAGCCTGGCAGCGAATACACCTTCGGCGACGTCACGGTCGATTTCGATGCGCGAAGCGTTTCCCGTTCCGGCACCCTGGTGCACCTGACGCCCATTGAGTTCAAGCTGCTCTCGATCCTGATCGCCAACGCCGGCAGGGTGCTGACCCATTCCGAGTTGTTGCGGCAAGCCTGGGGCGTGGCCTACCAGGACCGCCCACACTACCTGCGCATCCACATGGCGCACCTGCGGCAGAAACTGGAGGAATCCTCGACCCAGCCCCGGCACTTCCTGACCGAGACCGGGGTCGGCTATCGCTTCCTGCGCTAGCGCGCCGGTTCGCGCCTAGCTCCCGCTGGTCAGGCGATCCGCCATCCGCTTGATGGCGCGCAGCTGGCGCCCGTTCTGCACCGAGTAATCCTGGTCGTCGTAACCCCACCAGTCCCAGCACGCGCGCGGGTTCGGCATCGGGCTGATGGCTGCCGCCTGGGGGTAGAGCACCACGATGCGGTTGGTATCGGCCCAGGCGTTGTAGCCGGCGTGTCGCGCGTACAGGTCTTTCACGGTGCCGATGTCTTGCGTGCAGCCGTGCAGGGCGATGTGCAGTTTGCAGCCGTCGCCGCCCGCTTCGCAACCCGGCGGAATGTACACGAAGCCGGTAGTCGCCATGCCATGCTCGGTAGGGGAGGGCAGGAACTCGGACTGGTCGAACTCCTGCAGCTTGCCGGCCGGGGCGGCCACGCTGCCGCGCGCTTTCAGGGGACCGTAGATCCATTGCAGCAGGTTGCCGGCGGCATCGAAGCCGCAATTGCTGATGAATGGCGCGGCCATGGCGTCGCACTTGTTGCCGAAGGCGTCAGTCGGCATCGCGTGGCTGGCTGCCAGGTCGTTCTTGTATTGCACCTGCGCTGCGGGAATGAAGGCTGCATAGTACTTCGCCAGGTCAGCCATCGATTCCGGCGGCACCAGCTTGTCGAGCGTGCCGGAGAACATCCAGACGCGGTGCGCGGCCAGCCTGGCGACCGGGTCGACCTGGCCGGCCTCGGCACGCTTACGCGTCAAATTGGCCAGCGCCGCCACGTCGGCCCCTTTGCAACTGCCGACCGCGGCCAGCATGCTGCCTTGCGCGCAGTAATAGCTGCCGCCGGCGATGATGCCCGCGCCCATCACGCTCCCGGAATAGGCGACCTGGTATTGCACGGCCATGAAAGCGCCCGAAGACAGGCCGGAAACCGACACCTGCTGCGTTTTCATGGCCGGCAGCGGGGCCGGGGATGCTGCGGCCTGCGCGATTTGCACGGTCGCGCCGAGCGCCAACACGCAGCCTGCAATTGTCATACAATCTGAAATCCGAACGAAACGGAAGAGACTACCCATGCCATCCATCCTCACCAAGTTTGCAGCGCTGTCCGCGCTGAGCCTGAGCGCTGCCGCTGCCTTCGCACAGGCACCCGCCGCGCAACCCGCAACTGCCGCCGCCGCCAATGCGCCGGCCGCCAGCTGCCCCGCCATCCTGAAGCAGTCCTTCAACCGCCTGCAGGACGATGCGCCGCAGGACCTGTGCCAGTACGCCGGCAAGGTGATCCTGGTCGTCAACACGGCCAGCTATTGCGGCTATACCCCGCAGTACAAAGGACTGGAAGAAGTGTATGCGAAATACTCGGGAAAAGGTCTGGTCGTGCTGGGTTTCCCGTCGAATGATTTCGGCAAGCAGGAGCCGGGCAGCAGCAAGGAGATCGCGGACCTGTGCTACAACACCTACGGCGTGAAATTCCCGATGTTCGCCAAGTCCGTGGTATCGGGTGATGCGCCGAATCCGTTCTACGCGAAGCTGATCAAGGCGACCGGCAAGGCGCCGGCCTGGAACTTCCATAAATACCTGATCGACCGCAAGGGCAATGTGGTCGAGAGCTTCCCATCCAAGGTTAAGCCGGACGACAAGGCCCTGGTGGAAGCCCTCGAGAAAGCGCTCGCCGGCTGATCACGCCGCGGCGGCGGCGGGCGACGTGGCGAGGGCGAAGCCTTCGTCCAGCCAGCCGGTGATCCCTCCCGTCATGATCTTCACCGGCCGGCCCAGCCTGGCCAGCCGGATCGCCGCCCGCGCCGCGCCGTTGCAGTGCGGGCCGGCGCAATAAGTCACAAACACCGTATCGGCAGGGTATTCGGCCAGCTTCGAGGCGATGATCTTGCGGTGCGCCAGGTCGACCGCGCCCGGTACATGGCCGGCCGCGTACTTTTCCGTTCCCCGCACATCCAGCAGAACGAAATCCTGCTGCGGGGTGCCCATCACGCTGTGCACGTCCCAGCAATCCGTTTCGAAACGCAGCGAATCTTCAAAGTGGGCCAGGGCTTCCGGGCTCGGGGCGGCGGCGACTTCGGTGACGATGGATGGCATCTCAAATACTCCTGTGGCAGTTGAAAGTGCTTCCATTGTCGGCCGCCGCCGCTGCACGCGGCAGTGGCGCGAATGCCATAATCCGTTAAGATTACGCCATGAGCGCCAAAAAACACCTGGTCGTGGCACTGGCTTACGATGGCCTGTGCACCTTTGAATTCGGCTGCACGGTCGAACTTTTTGCCCTGGAACGCCCCGAACTGGGCGTGGACTGGTATGACTTTGCCGTGTGTGCCGCCGAAGTGGGCCCGATCCGGGCGGCTGGGGGCATCCTGGTGCAGGCGCCTTACGATCCTTCGCTGCTGGAACGGGCCGACACCATCGTGATCCCGGGTTGGCGCAACGCGGACGAGGAGCCGCCGGCCGCCCTGCTGGCGCAAATCCGCGCCGCCCATGCACGCGGCGCCCGCCTGTGCACCATCTGTTCAGGCGTATTCGTCCTGGCTGCAGCCGGCGTGCTGGATGGCCTGCGCGCCACCACCCACTGGCGCTATGTCGAACGCCTGCAGCGCCGTTACCCGCGCGTGAAAGTCCAGGCGGACGACCTGTATGTCGACGAAGGGCAGGTCATCACCTCCGCCGGCTCGGCGGCGGGCCTGGACATGTTGCTGCACCTGGTGCGGCGCGATTACGGCGCGCGGATCGGCAATATGGTCGCGCAGCGGCTGGTGGTGGCGCCGCACCGCGAAGGCGGCCAGGCGCAATTTCTCCCCCGTCCGATGGCGCACGATGAGCAGGGCAGGCTGTCGCGCCTGATGGACTGGCTGCGCAGCCATCCCGCTGAGCCGCACACGGTCGCCAGCATGGCCGGGCGGGCTGCGATGAGCCCGCGCACCCTGCAGCGGCAATTCCAGGATGCCACCGGCATGGGTCCTGTCGAGTGGCTGGTGCGCGAGCGGGTGGCGATCGCCAAGGACTTGCTGGAATCGCCCGACATCGCCCTGGCCCAGGTAGCTGAGCGGGCCGGCTTCGGCTCGGAAGAATCGCTGCGCCACCATTTCCGCCGCATTGCCGCCACCACACCGGGCGCCTACCGGCGTGCCTTCCTTGATAAGCTGTAGCTCTTTTCCAAAAGGAGGCTGCAATGGCATACGTCGATGGCTTTGTAGTACCTGTTCCCCAGGCAAAAATGGATGCCTATCTCGAGATGTCGCGCCAGTGCGCCAAGGTATGGCGCGAACATGGCGCAACGGAATACCGCGAGTGTGTGGCGGATGACGTGAAAGTGGGCGTCCACACGTCCTTCCCCCAGGCGGTCAAGCTGGAAGCGGGCGAAGTGGTGGTTTTCTCCTGGATCATCTACCCTTCGCGCGACGTTCGGGACGCCTGCAACGAGAAGGTGATGGCCGATCCCCGCATGAAGGACATGATGGACCCGGCCAAGATGCCGTTCGACGGCAAGCGCCTGATCTACGGCGGCTTTGAAATGCTAATCGACCTGTAAGCGGGCCCGCATCGCGCCGCGCAGGGAGTTGCACACCACGATTTCCTCCGCGGCGAGTAGCATGTCGCGCGTGACGACGCGCTCCTGCGCGCCCCATGCTTCCAGGATCACCGCCCGCATTACGCCGGGCAGCATGCCGCTGGATAAAGGCGGCGTTATCCACAGGCCGCCAGTGCGGAGGAAGACATTGCTGCGGCCTCCTTCCGTCAATTCGTCCCGCTCGTTGAAGAACAGTTGGTCGAAAGCGCCTTGCGCTTCAGCCGCTTTCCACGCGGCGTCATAGCGTTCGCGCAGCGTCGACTTGTGGCGCAGGAAAAGGTCGCTGCTGTCGGTGCGCTCGCTGGCGAGCAGCAGGCCCACCGGCTCCTGCAACGGCGCCAGCTGGCCGGTCTGCACGGCGAAAGCGCCAGCGGCGTTCATCGCGAGGCGCAAGCGGTGCGGCTGGCCGGGCGGGAGCGCCTGGCAGGCGAGCGTGAGGTAGGCACGGGCCGCTGCCGCATCCCAGGCAAAGCCGAAATAGCGCGCCGATGCTTCAAGTCGCTGCAGGTGGCGCTCGACGTGGCGCGGGCCTGCTTCGTGCGTGGCATGCATGGTCTCGAACAGCTCGAAGTCGTTCGACAGGCCGGTGAGGAAGCGCGCCTTCAGCTGGCATTCGGCGAATTCGTCGTGCGGTTCGCTGTCGTAGACGATGCCGGCGCCCACGCCCATCACGCCTTTGCGCACGCCGTCCTGCGGTGCCTGCAGCGTGAGCGTGCGGATCGGGACGTTCAGGCAGAAATCGCCGCCCGGTGCGAACCAGCCGATGGCGCCGGTGTAGATGCCGCGCGGTTCGGGTTCCAGTTCGGCGATGATCTCCATCGTGCGCTTCTTGGGGGCGCCGGTGATGGAGCCGCAGGGGTAAAGGGCGTTGAAAATGTCCGCCAGTGATGCGTCCGGGCGGACCCGCGCCTGCACGGTGGAGGTCATTTGCAGCACGCTGCTGAAGCGCGTCACCTCGAACAGTTTCGGCACCTCGACGCTGCCGGTGACGGCGACACGGCCGATGTCGTTGCGCAGCAGGTCGACGATCATCAGGTTTTCCGCACGGTTCTTGGGGTCGGCGGACAGCGCGGCGGCGCGCCGGGCATTTTCGGCGTCGTCGCTGGCGGCCGGCGCGGTGCCTTTCATCGGGCGGGCGGTCAGCACATCGCCCTCGCGCCGCACGAACAATTCCGGCGAAAGCGACAGCACGGCGCGCCCATCCTCGAAGCCGATCAGGGCGCCGTAAGGCACGGGCTGGCGGGCACGCAGGCGCTGGTACAGCGCGAACAGCGAGCCGAAGGCGTCGAAATGCAGGCGGTAGGTGTAATTGACCTGGTAAGTGTCGCCAGCGGCAATGTAGTCGCGGATGCGCTCGATGGCGTCGACGAATTGCGCCTCGGTGACGTTGGCGCGGATGCCTGCAACACCGGCTTCGGCCGCGCCATCGGCGGCGCGCGCGGCCAGCCAGGCGGCCACTTCCTGTTGCGTCAATTCCTCGCAGCGCTCGAACAGCAGCACTTGCGCCAGCGGCGGGGCGCTCCCGGCACCGGGCGTGGCAGCGCGCGGCGCCACGCCCACGATATGCTGGCCCAGCTCATAGCTGAGGACCGGCACCGCGTGCAGGCCGCGCGCGAGCGCCTGCTCCATCCCGGCCAGCACGCCCGGCCAGCCGGCGAAATCGCGGCAGGCGAGGGTGGCGTGGTGGCCAGTGTAGAGGCGGGAAAGCCGGCCAGCGCCGGTGGCTGGATCGACGCTCGCGTCGTCCAGCAAAGCAAAGGACAAGCAGTTCAATTCAGCAGCAATGCAATCTGTACGGCGGCATCCTGCGAAGGATTCGACTTGAAGCCGCTCTTGGCGTATCGGTGCCAGCGGCCCAGCACGAAGCTGACCAGCAGGCCGGCATGGGCCGCCACGTCCGCCTCATGGGCCTGGCCTTCGGCCGCTGCGGCACGCAGCGCCTGTTTCAGTGCCAGTTCCACGCGGTCGTAGAACTGGTTCATGCGCTGCTGCAGCCGCTCGTCCTCGTTGACCAGCGCATCGCCGATCAGCACCCGCGTCATGCCCGGGTTGCTGCTGGCGAAATGCAGCAGCATGCCCAGGATATCGCGCGCCTGGGCCATGCCATCCGGCTGCTTCTCGGCGATCTGGTTGATCAGGCCGAACACAGTGGATTCGATGAATTCAATCAGGCCCTCGAACATCTGGGCCTTGCTGGCGAAATGGCGGTACAGGGCCGCCTCGGATACATCCAGCTTGCGCGCCAGCGCGGCAGTGGTGATCTTTTCTCCTTTGGGGTGCTCCAGCATTTCAGCCAGTGCCTGGAGGATTTGCAGCTTGCGCTGTCCGGGCGGTGTACTTGCCATGGGTTTTGGACCTGGTTATTTAAATTTCAGCAGCTTTTTGACAGATTTTACTTTGACATCGAGCCATGCCGGTTTTTTCCCCGGCTTCAGCAGGTATTGCGTGACCCACACGGTGCGCATGCCCAGGGCATGCGCCGAACGCAGGTTCTCCAGCGTATCTTCGACAAGGATACACCGGCGCGGATTCAACCCCTGTCGGCGCATCAGCCGCCGGAGCATCAGCCGCGACGGTTTGGGCCGCAACTGGCGGTGCACCTGCATCGATTCGATCGTGAAGCGGCCGCTGAAATGACGCCCAATCCCCATATGCCCCACCACCTTGCGCGCATAGTCGCGCGGCGCATTGGTCAGCAGGATCTTGCGGCCCGGCAGGCGCCGCAGCAGCTGTCCCAGGCCCCGCTCGTAGCGCATCATGGCATGCAGCCCGGGCAGGTCGTGCGTCTCGCGCAGGAAGTGCGCCGCATCCACGCCATGGTGGCGCACCAGGCCAAGCAGGGTGGCGCCATACAGCTGCCAGTAGCGCATGCGCGCCGCATCGACCTGCTCGCGCGTGGCGGGGACCGCGCCGTCGCCCAGCACCCGCGCCATGTACGCATTCATCTTCTCCACCATGGCGGGGAAGATGGCATGCGATGCATTGTGCAGCGTGTTATCCAGGTCGAACAGCCAGACCGGTGCCGAAGGTTTAATATTCACGTTCTACTGGGAGAGACTATGCGACGCATGATTATAGTGATGTTTTGCCTGCTGCTTGGACTGGGCCTCGGCGCGCAGGCCGCGGAGCAGCCGCCGCGCGGCGCGCTGTACAAGCTGGAATACGCGGGCCATACCTCCTGGCTGTTCGGCACCATCCACGTCGGCACGCCGGACTTCTTTCCGCTCGAGCCGCGGGTCACGCAAGCCATGGAGCGCGCCACCGCGGTGGCGCTGGAAGTGGACCCCGCCGCCGACCCTGCCAAATCCATGGCCGTGATGCGCGAACACGGCCTGTACGCGCCCGGCACCGGCAGCGCCATGACCGACATCCGTCCCGAATACCGCCCGCGCCTGGAACGCATGCTGAAGAAGCACGGCATCGCGCCGGAAATGGTGGCGCAGATGAAGCCCTGGCTGATTGTCATGATGATCACGATCGGCGAATACCGCAGCCTGGGCTACCGTCCCGAGCTGGGCATCGACCTGCAACTGGCGCGCGCCGCGCACGGCCGCAAAGTGCGCATCGTGGAACTGGAATCGGTGGGCGGCCAGGCCGCGCTGTTCGGCCGCCTGTCGCCGCAGGAGCAGGCGCGCTTCCTGGAAGACAGCCTGGATACCTTCGAAGACACGAAACAGGGCGTGCAGCCGCGCGACCTGATTGACGCCTGGGCCACGGCCGATGCCGCCAAGTTCGAAGCCCTGGCGCGCGAAGTGGAGGAAGACAAGACCTTCTCCGGCAAATTCATGAAGCAGGTGCTGCTCAATGAGCGCAACCCGGTGCTGGCCGACGGCATCGTCGAAATGATGAAAAAAGAACAGCACAGCTTTGCCGCTATCGGCACACTGCATCTGGTCGGATCGGGGAATGTTGCGGAACTGCTGCGCCAGCGTGGCGTGAAAGTAGAGCGGGTCTACTGAGGAGAATGGTGCCCTTGACGTGGATTGAACACGTGGCCTCTCCCTTACCAAGGGAGTGCTCTACCACTGAGCTACAAGGGCATTCACGTTTTTGGCGGCTGTTGAAAACCGCCAAAAAAATTAGTGAGACCGGATCATAGTGCCAAAAGCCTGTTCGGTCAAGACCTCGAGCAACAAACTGTGTTCAATTCGTCCGTCGATGATGTGCACGGTGTTCACGCCCGACTTGGCCGCATCCAGGGCGGAAGAGATTTTTGGCAGCATGCCGCCCGAAATCGTACCGTCCGCGAACATTTCGTCGATTTCGCGCGCCGACAGGTCGGTCACCAGCTTGCCATTCTTGTCCTGCACGCCGGCGATGTTGGTCATCATGATCAGCTTTTCGGCTTTCAGGATTTCGGCGATCTTGCCGGCGACCACGTCGGCATTGATGTTGTAAGCCTGGCCATCCTTGCCGAAGCCGATCGGGGAAATGATCGGGATGAAGGCGTCGTCCTGCAGGGCTTTCACCACGGCCGGGTTGATCGCTTCGATCTCGCCGACGAAGCCGATATCCAGGAACTCGCCCGGCTTTTCCTTGTCCGGCATGGACATCTTGCGGGCGCGGATCAGGCCACCGTCCTTGCCGGTCAGGCCCACGGCTTGGCCGCCGTAATGGTTAATCAGCATCACGATGTCCTGCTGCACTTCGCCGCCCAGCACCCACTCCACCACTTCCATGGTTTCTTCGTCGGTAATGCGCATACCCTGCACGAAGGTGCCCTGCTTGCCGATCTTCTTCAGCGCGCTGTCGATCTGCGGGCCGCCGCCGTGCACCACGACCGGGTTCATGCCCACCAGTTTGAGCAGGATCAGGTCGCGCGCGAAACCGTGTTTCAGGCGTTCTTCGGTCATGGCATTGCCACCGTATTTGATGACGATGGTCTTGCCGTGGTAATTGCGGATGTACGGCAGCGCCTCGGCCAGGATCTGGGCCTTGACCTGGGGCGTGACGCCGCTCAGGTCAGTGGTCAAGTCCGGGTCGTGGGCAGGCAGGTTGGTCATGGCGGTTCCAGAAAATGAAGAAATAAGGTCAATGGTGCGCATTATAGGGCCAATCGAGTTGTAATTTGCCGATTGGTCCGCTAGGCTGGGCTTGATCCTTACGCATGATTGCAATGATTATATGAGTACCTGCGAACGTTGCGGCGCCGAATTCCACTGTGCCATGGCCGATGCGCCCCCGGGCGGAAAGCCCACTGGCGCCGCCGGCGAAACGCCCTGCTGGTGCACCTTCCTGCCGCCGGCCGTGCCGGTGCCCGGCGCCGAGACGGTCGGCTGCTGGTGCCCGCAATGCCTGCGCGCCCACATTGCGCTCAAAAGCGCCTCATAAAGCACTAAAGAACCTCATCATTTCGCGGCTGGCGTCCGGCCCGCGAGGGTCGGTATAGCTGCCGGCCGCGCTGCCGCCGGACCAGGCATGGCCGGCACCGTGGATCACCCAGTGCTCGCCCAGCGGCGAACCGTCATCCAGCCAGTGCGCCTTCAGGGTGAAGGCGTGGCCATCGGGCACCTGGCCCGCCAGCGTGGCCGGGTTGGCATTCTCGCCCTGCGGATGGCTGCGCAAGCCCTGCGCCAGCACCGCCTCGCCATTGGCGGGATGCACCGTGAGATCGCGGTCGCCGTGGAACACGATGATCGGTTGTCCGGCCGTTTGCGCGGCCAGGGCGTGGGCGGCGCCGCGGCGCATGGCCAGCAGCGCGGAAGGCAGGTCCCGCGCTGCAGCAAAAGGCAGCCCGGAATGCACGCCCACGGCGGCAAACAGGTCCGGATACAAGGTGCCGGCGATGACCGCCATCGCCCCGCCAGCCGACAATCCCGCGATATAGACCTGGCTTTGCCGCACCGGGTAATGCGCCATGATGTCGCGCGCCATGCCGGCAATGATGGCGGGTTCGCCCTGGCCGCGCTCCTGGTCCAGGGCATTGAACCAGTTCCAGCAGCGGTTGGGATTGGCCTCCGCCGACTGGGCCGGATACAGCACCAGGCAGCCGCGTTCCTCGGCTACCGCATTCATTTGCGTGCCGGCGGCGAAATCGTCGGGATCCTGCTGGCAGCCGTGCAGCATCACCAGCAATGGCAAGGGCTGGCCGGCGTAACAGGACGGGACGTACAGCTTGTAAGCGCGGCTGCCCGCGCGGCAATGAAAAGTACCGCTGACAAATTGCGGTTGGCCCGCGCCGGGGCGGCCCAGACGATGGCGCGCCAGCGTGTCCAGCGTGCGGGAGAACCAGTGGCGATCAAGCTTCATGTGCACCTCGGTGGCTGGTTGGTCGGCGTGTCTCCTCGCAACTCGTTATTGTTGTGGTGCGCCTTCAGTATAACAAGCCTGGCGGCGGTTTTGCCGCACTGCGGTAAAATGGCGGCCATGAGTACTGAACTGACGCCAGGCGCGCCGGAACTGGCGACGCCCGTGCCTTCCCCCTGCATCAGCCTGTGCAAGATGAACCGCGACACCGGTTACTGCGAAGGTTGCCTGCGCACCATCGACGAAATCGTCGCCTGGTCGCGTGCCGACGACGCTTACAAGCGCGCCGTGTGGGCAGAGCTGCGCCGCCGCGAGCAACTGATCGACTTTGACTGATGCAATGAAGCTACACCCATCCATCCACGTTTTCGAACGCGGCTGGCTCTCCTCCAACAATGTGTTGCTGCTGGGCCGCCACGACGCGGCCCTGATCGATAGCGGCTACGTGACGCACAAACAACAGACGCTGGAGCTGGTGCGCCACGCCCTGCAGGGCCGCCGCCTGGAGCGGCTGTACAACACGCACCTGCATTCCGACCATTGCGGCGGCAACGCGGCGCTGCAGGCGCATTTCGGCTGCGACACCTTCATTCCCGAGGCGGAAGCCGACAAGGTGCGCCGCTGGGATGAAGATACCCTGAGCTTCAAGCCCACCGGCCAGCAATGCGAACGCTTCACCATCGACGGCGTGGTCACGCCCGGTGAAACGCTGACCCTGGGCGACCTCGAATGGCAGGTGCTGGGCGCACCGGGCCACCACGCCCACTCGGTGATCTATTACTGCCCGGCGGAAAAAGTGCTGGTATCGGCCGACGCCCTGTGGCAGAACGGCTTCGGCGTCATCTTCCCCGAGCTGGAAGACGATGGCGGCTTCGAGGAAGCCGGCGCCACGCTGGACCTGATCGCAGGCCTGGACGTCGCGACCGTGATCCCCGGCCACGGCGCCGTGTTCAGCGACGTGGACGCCGCCCTGTCGCGCGCCCGCCGCCGCCTCGACTTCCTGTCGGCCGACCCCAAGCGGAACGCCGAATACGCCGTCAAGGTGCTGCTCAAGTTCCTGCTGCTGGAGCGCCAGGCCATGCCGGTGACCGAGGTCGGCCCGCTGTTCGCCACCATCCCCCTGATGGAGCGCATTGCCCGGCGCCACTTCGGCATCTCCCCCGACGAACTGGCCGCCTGGGCCACGAAGCAACTGGTACGCGCCTGCAGCGCCCGCATCGACAACGGCATCCTCCTCAACGACGGCTGACCTCGTGTCAACCTTGGGGTCAGACCCTTTGGTTGACACGGGCTCGGCTATACTGGACCGCATCAGCGCCTGACCAAGGACAACCATGACCATTCCCGCCGTGCTGCAGGGCCTCTCGCTGCCCGTCATCGCTTCCCCCATGTTCATTGCCAGCGGCCCGGCGCTGGTAGCGGCCCAGTGCAAGGCCGGCATCGTCGGCTCCTTCCCGGCGCTGAACGCACGGCCGAAAGAGCTGCTCGATACCTGGCTGACCGACCTGCAGCAGGAACTCGCCGATTACCAGGCCCGTAACCCGGGCGTGCGCGTCGGCCCGATCGCGGTCAACCAGATCGTCCACCATTCCAATGAGCGCCTCGAGCACGACGTAGACGTCTGCGTGCGCCACCAGGTGCCGATCATCATTTCCTCGCTGCGCGCGCCGCCTGTGGAAATGCTGGATGCTATCCACAGCTATGGCGGCATCGTGCTGCATGACGTGGTCAGCATCCGCCACGCGCAGAAGGCGCTGGAAGCGGGCGTGGATGGCCTGATCCTCGTGGCCAGCGGAGCCGGCGGCCATGCCGGCACGCTGTCGCCATTTGCCCTGGTGGGTGAAGTGCGGCGCTTCTTCGACGGTCCGCTGGCGCTGTCAGGTTCGATTGCGACCGGCGATGCAGTCCTCGCCGCGCAAGCCATGGGCGCCGACTTCGCCTATATCGGCTCGCGCTTCCTGGCCACGCAGGAATCCAATGTCACGGATGCGTACCGCGAAGCCATCCTCGAATCGTCGGCGGCGGACGTGGTCTACACCAACCTGTTCACCGGTGTCCACGGCAATTACCTGAAGAAGTCCATCGTGGCCGCCGGCCTGGATCCGGACAACCTGCCCGAATCGGACAAGTCGAAAATGAGTTTCAGCAGCGGCACGGCGAAAGCCTGGCGCGATATCTGGGGCGCGGGACAGGGCGTAGGCCTGATGCACGACGTGCCCACCACCGCTGAACTGGTCCAGCGTTTGACGGCGGAATACAACGCCGCCCGCGCGCGCCTGCAGCTTCGCATGTAATAAATGCGCGCGTTTCGTAATGTTTTGTAAGCGCCCTTTGCGGGGCGTGAACGGCGTCCCCGGGCCGCGCCGCGCGCTCTGTAAAGTTTTGTAAGCGCGCGGCCGCCCGTCAAATAGAACTATCAACAAAATCAAATACTTGCATTGACAGTGCACGCCCCCGGCGCGCGCTGGTGTCACATTTTTCACGGTGTTAGCATGAATTTACTGATCAACAACACCCCGTGGAGAAGCCGCCGTGCCATCCAGCCGAATCCTGCGAGCCGCACTGTTCCTGGCCATGGTTTGCGCCAGCGCCGCACGTGCCGGCACCCTGGTGCTGGAAAGTTGGCGGGTTGACGACAAGGCGTTGTGGGAAAGCGTGCTGCTGCCGGCCTTCGAACGCAAACACCCCGGCATCACGGTCAAGTTCTCGCCCACGGCTCCCACCGAGTACGACACCAGCCTCGCCGCACGCCTGGGCAACGGTACCGCAGGCGACGTTCTGGCCTGTCGTCCCTTCGATACCTCGCTGCTGCTCTATCGGCGCGGCTATCTCGAAAAGCTGAATGGCAAAGCCGGCATGGAAAACTTCGCGCCCGGCGCGCTGGTGGCCTGGCAGACCGACGATGGCAAGGATGTGTTCTGCATGCCCGTCGCCTCGGTGATCCATGGCTTCCTGTACAACAAAAAGATCTTCCGGAAGCTTGGCTTGCAGCCGCCAGCGACGGTCGCGGAATTCTTCGGCGTGCTCGATGCGGTGCGCAAGAGCCAGTACGCGCCGCTTGCCCTGGGCACGGCCGATGAATGGCTGTCCAGCCAGACCGTATTCACCAACATCGGCCCGAATTATTGGGGCGGGGAGCAGGGCCGGCGGGCGCTGATCGCGGGCAAGGCGAAGTTCACGGATGCGCCTTTCGTCGCCGCCTTCGAATTCGAGGCACGCCTCGCCGCCTACCTGCCCAAGTCGGCGCCGGTGCAGACCTACCGCGATGCCCAGCTCCTGTTCGCGCAGGGCGGCGCCGCGATCTACCCGGCCGGCTCCTGGGACATCTCCTACTTCAACCAGTTCCCGGACCTCGAGCTCGGGGTCTTCGCGCCGCCGGTGCAGCAGGCGGGCGACCGCTGCCAGATTTCCGACCATATGGATATCGGCATCGGCATCAACCGCAAGTCGCGCAACAAGGCCGATGCCTACACATTCCTGGCCTGGCTCGGCTCCCAGGAATTCGCGGACCTGTACACCAACCGCGTGATCGGCTTTTTCTCGCTGTCGAACCACCTGATCGCCGTACGCGACCCGCTGGCCAAGCAGATGGCGGCCTGGCGCACGGCATGCGATTCGAACTTCCGGCTCAACGCGCTGATCATGAACCGCGGCTTGCCGAACATGGAAAGCGAATTGTGGTCGGTGAATGCGCAAGTGTTGAACGGGAAGCTGGGTGCGCGGGAAGCGGCGGCGAGGATACAGAACGGCTTTGCCAAATGGTACCTGCCGCAGCAGCGGGATTGATCACACTCCCCCAAGCAGTGTGTTGGCCCCGGCAAGGGGAGTTTGCCGGGGAATTTTTTGCAGCGCTTTAAGATGATAAGGAAAAAGAAATGAACGGAGCACCGCTAGGAAGGAAGAAACTGCCGCAGTTGATCGCGCTGATGTTCGGCACGCTGGCACTGCACAACGTACAGGCCCAGTCGGCGGACGGCAACGACGCCCTGCAGTCGGTCGAGGTCCGGGGCATTCGCGAAACGCTGAAACGCAACCTGGCCGAAAAGCGTGATGCGCTGAATGTGGTGGATTCCGTCACGGCGGAAGACCTGGGCAAGTTCCCGGACAAGAACGTGGCCGACTCGCTGCAGCGCATCCCCGGCATCTCGGTCGACCGCACCTGGGGCGAGGGCCGCGACATCTTCGTGCGCGGCACCGACAAGAACCTGAACATGACGCAGCTGAACGGCCAGTCCGTGGCCTCGGCCTACTGGTGGAAGAACGACGCGCAGAGCCGCGGCTTCAACTACGACATCCTGCCGTCCGAACTGGTGGGCAGCCTGGACGTCTTCAAGAGCCCTTCCGCCGACCTCGATGAGGGCAGCATCGGCGGCCTGGTGATCGTGCGCACCCGCAAACCGCTGCAGTTCAAGAAGCCCTTCACCGCGCAAGCCTCGGCGGAAGCAACCTACAGCAAACTGCCGAAGAAGACCGACCCGCAATTCTCCGGCCTGGCGAACTGGATCAACGAAGCGAAGACCTTCGGCGTGCTGGTGGCCCTGAGCCGCCAGGAACGCACCATGCGCCGCGACGGCCTGGAGAACTTCACCGACGCCACCAAGTACAACATCGTCGACCAGAACGGCGTGGTCACGCCGAACGTCTACGCTTCCTGGGGCGGCGGCACGCCGATCTTCCGCCAGGACCGCGAGCGCACCACCGGCAACATCACCCTGCAGCTGCGTCCGACCCCGCAATCCGACATATCGCTGAATTACATGAATTCCGATATGAAGATGGACAACAACAACCAGAACTACCTGTGGCAGATCGGCGGCCTGGCGGATGCGAACAACAATATCCGCATCGACAGCCCGCGCTTCATTTCCAATTCGGACGGCGGCAAGTCCGTGGTCGGCGGCACCGTGGGCCCCGCCACCGGCGTTTCCTTCGAGCCGATCTACCGCGAAGCCTACGTCAAGTCGAAAGTGCTGGACCTGGAAGGCACCTACGATGGCGACAACTGGAAACTGCACGCCCAGGCCGGCACCACCTCGGGATCCGGCGGCAGCAAGCATGACCGCAATTTCTGGTTCACCGGTAACACCCGCGCCACCATCAATATCGCGCCGGATACCTACGAGGTGAAGTACCTCGACATGAGCCCGCTCGACGCGACCAAGCTGACGCTGCAAGGTGCGCGCGACTGGATCCGCCGCATGGAGAGCAAGGAGAACTATGGCCAGGCCGACCTGACGTTGGACCTGGACAACGCCTTTGTCAAATCGGTCAAGGTGGGCCTGAAATACCGCGACAACAAGGTGCAGAACCGCCGCACCATCGGCACCGTCGGTCCGGGCAGCCCAGGCTGGATCTCCTACTCGCTGGCCGACCTGTCCACCGGCCCGTCGCCGATGATCAGCCAGGAAGCCGCCACCGCCGGCTCGCTGACCCAGTTCGCCTGGGTGGACGATGCGCTGGCCGCCAGCAAGGGCTTCACCATGTACGACAAGGGCATGGTCTACAAGGAAGCCAAGGGCGAGTACTACCGCATCCAGGAGAAGATCTCGGCCGCCTATGTGCGGGCCGATTACGCCTTCGACAAATGGCGCGGCGACTTCGGCGCGCGTCTGGTGCATACCAAGCAGGTGTCGGACGCCTACCAGGACCTGGACGGCAAGGGCAACTACGTGCTGGGCAGCGTGGGCCGCAGCTACAGCGACGTCCTGCCGAACATTAACGTGGTCTACGACTTCCGCAAGGACTTGCTGCTGCGTGCCGCCGCCTCGCGTGTCATGGCCCGCAATACCTTCAGCGACCTGAGTGCCAGCACGGAGGTGAGCGGCACTACCAATGCCGCCACGGCCGGCAACCCGCTGCTCAAGCCTTACCACGCCAACCAGTTCGAGATCGGCGCCGAGTGGTACTTCGCCGATGCCTCGCTGCTGTCGGCTACCGCCTTCGCCAAGCAGCTCGACACCTTCATCTACACCTCGACGGCGATGGAGAACGTGGCCGGCGTGCAGCGTCCCGTGACCCGTCCGCACAATGCCGACAATGGCGCCAAGGTAAACGGCATCGAAGTCCAGTGGCAGCAGGCATTCGGCGCCAGCGGCTTCGGCACGGTGGTCAACTTCACCTATACCGACGCCAAGACCGGCGCGCTGGCCGGCGGCCGCAAGCTGAACGTGATCGGCAACTCGAAGAACCAGATGAACGCCAGCGTGTTCTATGAAAAGAACAACTACAGCGTGCGCCTGTCCTACAACTACCGTTCGAAATCGTACGGTGGCCTGGACCAGGGCGGCCAGGACGTGACCAGCGCCTACGGCCAGTGGGATGCCACCGCCAACTGGGATATCACGCCGCAGCTGAGCATCTTCGCCAGCGCCGTCAACATCGGCAATGAGCTGATCCGCACCAATACCACCGACGGCCTGCCGGTCGGCGTGTACGAAAACGGCGCGCGCTACAGCGTCGGCCTGCGCGGCAAGTTCTGACCTGCAGCAACGCCTCCTCCCGCCCGGAAGGAGGCTTTCCTTTCTTCGCTTTCCGGATTCACATGCACAAAGAACAGACCTTCGAGATGGCCGGCGCACCGGATGCTCCTGGCGCCGGCGTGGCGGTCGCCATGACCTTCATCGGCCTGATGTTTTTCATCCTCGGCTGCGCCACCTGGCTGAACGGCTCGCTGATCCCCTTCCTCAAGATCGCCTGCGACCTGAATAACTTCCAGTCGCTGTGGGTCACCTTTGCTTTCTACATCGCCTACACCTTGATGGCATTGCCTTCCGCCGTGGTGTTGCGCCACACCGGCTATCGGGCCGGCATGTCGCTTGGCCTGGCCGTGATGGCGTTCGGCGCGGTGCTGTTCATTCCCGCCGCGCGCGCCGCGTCCTATCCGCTGTTCCTGCTGGCGCTGTTCACCCTGGCCAGCGGCATGACGCTGATGCAGACCGCCATCAACCCCTACATCGTCTGCATCGGGGCGCGCGAGAGCGCCGCAACCCGCATCAGCATCATGGGCCTGTTCAACAAGACGGCGGGCGTGCTGGTGCCGCTGGCATTCAGCGGCATCATGCTGTCCGACTTCGACCGCTTTTCGGACGTCACGCTGGCCGCCATGGGCGCAGCGGAACGCGCGTTGCTGCGCGGCCAGCTGGCGCAGCGCCTGGTCATGCCCTACGCCTTGATGGCCGCCGGGCTGCTGGCCATGGCCGTCGTGGTGCGCCTTGCCCCGTTGCGTGAAATCCCCGAACAGCAGGCCGGCAGCGACGCCGGCGCCGCGGGCGCTTCGCGCTGGGGCGTACTGCAGTTCCCGCAGCTGGTGCTGGGGGCGCTGGCGCTGTTCGTCTACGTCGGCGTGGAAGTGATCGCCGGCGATACCATCGGCCTGTACGGCCATAGCCTGCACGTCGAGAAATTCGGCATCCTGACCTCCTACACCATGGGCTTCATGGTGGCGGGCTATATCGTCGGCATTGTCGCCATTCCGCGCTGGCTGTCGCAAAAGCATGCCCTGCTGCTGTCGGCCGTGTGCGGCATAGTGTTTTCCTTCGGCGTGATCCAGGGTTCGACCACCGGCAGCGGCCTGTCGCAGGCGATGCTGGGCTGGTTCGGCGTGCCGCCCGTGCCGGACACCGTGATGTTCCTCGCCATGCTTGGTTTCGCCAACGCGCTGGTATGGCCGGCGATCTGGCCGCTGGCGCTGGAAGGCCTGGGGCGCTACACGGCCAGCGGCTCGGCGCTGCTGATCATGGGCATCGCGGGCGGGGCGCTGCTGCCCATGCTGTATGGCCACCTGTCCGACATCTCCGGCTCGCAAGCGGCATACTGGCTGCTGTTGCCGTGTTATGCCCTGATCCTGTTCTACGCCGTAAAAGGACACAAAATGACCTCATGGAGATAGAATTGCCTGATCGTTATCTGCTGGAGTAGTAGGTGCACAAGTCCCACCGGCGTTTGCAGATTGCGCGCCTGGCGCGCCTGCTGACACTTCCCCTGATGCTGGTTTCGCTGCCCGCCCTCGCGGGCACGCCGCCTTTGCAGGTGCTGCATTGGTGGACGTCGGCCGGGGAGCGCCACGCCGCCAACGTGCTGGCGGCGCGCCTGGCGGACGAGGGGATTCCCTGGCAGGACGCTGCCATTCCCGGCGGCGCCGGGCTGGGTGCCGGCAAGGTACTGCGCAGCCGGGTCCTGGCGGGCAATGCACCGGACGCCACCCAGATCATCGGGGTTTCCATTGGCGAGTGGGCGGAACTCGGCCTGCTGCTGGAACTGGATGGCGTCGCCAACAGCGGCAACTGGGACAAGGCGCTGTTTCCCACCGTGCGCGAGCTGGTGCGCCACCGCGGGCACGTGGTCGCCGCGCCGCTCGGCATCCACCGCATCAATACCCTGTTCTACAACCGCAAGCTGTTCGCGCGGCTCAACCTGGCGCCGCCCGCCAGCTGGGCCGAATTCGAGAAGGCGGCGCGCCAGTTGCGCGCCGCCGGCATCGCGCCGCTGGTGCAAAGCAGCGAACCGTGGCAGGTGGCCACCCTGTTCGAGAACGTATTGCTGGCGACGGCCGGCCCGGAGTACTACCGCGAGCTGTTCGTGCGCCAAAGCCCGCAAGCCGCCGCCGACCCGCGCCTGGCGCTGGCCCTGCAGCGCCTGCGCGCCATGAAGGGCTGGATGCTCAACCCGGCGGAAGAACAACCGTGGACCGAGGCCGTCAAGCGCTTCGCGCGCGGCGAGGCGGCCATGTTCGTGATGGGCGACTGGGCAAAGGCTGAACTGGGCGAAGCCGGCCAGGCGATCGACACGGATTTCTCCTGCGTACCGCTGCCCGGCACGGACAATTACCATCTTTACAGCGTGGACACGCTGGCGATGTTCGTCAACGACTATTCGCGCCAGGGCGCACAGGAAAAGCTGGCAAAGGCCGTCATGTCCCCGCAGGCGCAGCAGCAGTACAGCGCCGCCAAGGGCTCGGTACCGGTGCGCCGCGATGCCAATCCCGCCACGATGGACAGTTGCGCGCGTTCTTCCTGGCGCGGTTTCGCGCGCGGTGCGGCGGCACAGGCGCCCAGCCTGGTGCACCGCATGGCTGCCGACGAGGAGAGCCGCGATGCCATCATCGCCGAACTGCACCGCTTCTACGCGGACGACAGCGTGGCGCCGGCGGAAACCCAGCGCCGCCTGGCCGGCCTGCTGCGCACCCTGAACCTCCGCTCACACAAACAGCAAGGAAGCCAACATGGCCCGCAAGATCCTGATCGTCGATGACGACCAAAAAACCCGCCTGCTGCTGAAGACCTACCTGGAAAAGAACCAGTACGAGGTGATCCTGGCGCACAACGGCGAAAGCTTCCTGGCCGAACTGCATGCGCACGCGGAGCACCTGTCGCTGGTGATCCTGGACGTGATGCTGCCCGACACCGACGGCTTCGCCCTGTGCCGCATCGTGCGCAAGCGCTCCAACCTGCCCATCATCATGCTGACTGCCAGCTCCGATGAAACCGACCGCGTGGTGGGCCTGGAACTGGGCGCGGACGACTACATTGCCAAGCCATACAGCCCGCGCGAACTGCTGGCGCGCATCAAGGCCATCCTGCGCCGTGCCGGGGCCGAGCCGGCGCCGACGGTGCGCGCCTACCACTTCAATGGCTTTACGCTGGACGTGGCGGAACGCACTGTGGTCGACAGCGAAGGCGTGCCGCTGGCACTGACCGGACTCGATTTCCAGTTGCTGAAGTACTTCGTCGAACACCCCGGCACGGTGCTGGACCGCAGCCTGCTGTGCGAGGAAACCCGTGGCCGCGATGCCGGCCCGCTCGACCGCTCGCTGGACGTCCAGATCAGCCGCCTGCGCCTGCGCCTGAACGACGACGGCAAGCAGCCGATGCTGATCAAGACAGTACGCGGCGCCGGCTATGTGTTCTCCGCCACGGTGTCCGTGACGCATGCGTAATCTCTGGCCGCAATCGCTGCTGGCGCGCCTGTCGCTCGTGATGGTGGCCGGCCTGCTGCTGACGCAGGTGGCCGGCAGCGTGCTGTGGACCATGCAGCTGCGCGACAAGACCGAAGCGGACGTGCAATCCGCCGCGCAATACCTGGGGCAGGGCGCGGCCAGTTCGATCCGCTTCTTCCGCAGCCTGCCGCCCAGCTACCGCAGCCTGCTGATCCAGCAATTCCGCGAGATGGGCGGCACGCGCTTCTACGTCGCGCTCAATCGCAGCGAAGTGGCAGTGCAGCAGATCGCACCGAATGCGCTGGCGCAGACTGCATTGCGCGCGCTGGGCGCCACCTTGCGCAAGGACTTGCCCGGGGAAGGGCGGTTGCGCCTGGACTTCGCCTGGCCCGACCAGCTGGCCGTATCGCCGGACGGCGTGCGCGTCGGCGAACTGCCGGAGGCCTGGGTGCGCCACATCCTGCTGCTGAAGCCCGACCCTGCGCCGATCCTGGTGATCCAGACCGAACTGGAGCCGGGCAACTGGCTGTACCTGGCGACGCTGATGCCAAACCCCTATTTCCTGAACAGCAATGACCCCCTGTCGCCGGACAAGCTGGTGGTGCAGGGCGTGTCGCTGGCGGTGCTGTTGCTGCTGTCCTTCCTCGTGGTGCGCTCCATCACGCGCCCGCTGGCGGCGCTGTCCGACGCGGCGGAGGCTTTCGGCAAGGACGAGCATGCGCCTGCCTTGCCGGAATCGGGCAGCCGCGAGTTCGTCAACACGGCGCGCGCCTTCGGCGCCATGCGCGAACGGATCGCAAAGTACATCAAGGACCGCGAGCGCCTGTTCATCTCCATCTCGCACGACCTGCGCACACCGATCACGCGCCTGAAGCTGCGCGCCGAGCTGCTGGACGACGACGCCCTGCGCAGCGAGTTCGAGGAAGACCTGGATGAACTGGACATGATGGTCAAGGGCGCGCTGCAATGCGTGAAGGACAGCGACATCCACGAGAATCCGACGGAAGTGAAACTGGACCCCCTGATCCGCCGCCTGGTGCGCAGCGCGGAACTGGCGGGCCACAGCGTGGCCTACCAGGACAGCGGCGTCGCCGTGCGCGGCAAGCCGTTGGCCTTGAAGCGCGCCATCGGCAACCTGCTGGACAACGCTTTGTTCTATGGCGAGCGCGCCGAGGTCAGCGTGCGGGCAGCGGATGGCTGGACAGAGATCGCGGTGCGCGACCACGGTCCGGGCGTGCCGGAAGAAGCGATACCGAGTTTATTGGAGCCGTATGTGCGGCTGTCGCACGGGCGTGAGCGCAACGATGCCGGCATGGGGCTGGGACTGGGCATTGCCAGCGGCATCGTGCAGGGCCATGGCGGCCAGCTGCTGCTGGCCAACCACCCCGGTGGCGGCTTGAATGCCGTGATCCGCCTGCCGGCCTGAAATCAGCTCTTGCTCAGGTCTTCGGGGCTGAGCGCCCACAGGCCCGGCAGGTTGCGCCAGTAGCCGTAAGCGTCCATGCCGAAGCCGACCACGAAGCGGTTCGGAATGGTCAGGCCCACCAGGTCGGCCTTCACCGGCTTGGATTTGCCGATGTCCTTGTCGCAGAAGACGGCGATGATCACTTCCTTCGCGCCCATTTCCAGCAGGCGCTCCTTGACGTGGGCCAGGGTTTCGCCTTCATCCAGGATGTCGTCCAGCACGATCACCGTGCGTCCGGAAACGGTCGGACGCGGCACGACCTTCCACACCACCTTGCCGCCCTGGTCTTCATCGCCGTAGCGGCTGACGTGGATGTAATCGAATTCGAGCGGGAAGGTCAGTTGCGGCAGGATGTTGCCGGTGAAGACCACGGCGCCGCCCATCACGCCCAGCACCAGCGGGAATTCCTGCCGGGATGGATCGCCGTAACGGTCGTTCAAGGTTTCGGCCATGCGGCTGACGGCCGCCTGCACCGTGTCCTTGTCGAAGAGTTCTTCAGCGTTCTGGAGGAGGGCGCGCGCGCGGTTGTGGTGAAAGTCTTGCATGATGTTTCTGAGGCAGGTCAAGAATGGCTCAATTATCCCGCCATTCCGCCGCCTGCCCTAGGAACAGTTGGATTTACGCCACACGCCGCCCGATCTCAACTGTAATCGCGCACATCGTCGATGATCTTGCCGTCATTTGGCAAACTGCCGCGCGGCGCAAAGCACACTTCGCCGCGCAGTTTGGTGATCTCGCGGATGGTGGCCACGATGTCCGCGGCTTGCAGCTGCAGCGCGGGATCGTCCGTTTCGCAGTGCAGCGTCATGACTTCGTCGGCAATTTTTCCGGACACCACCAGCCGCGCCTTGCCCAGGCCGGGATGGCGGCGCGTGATTTCGTGCACCTGCGAAGGGTGGACGAACATGGCGCGCACCTTGGTGGTCTGGTCGGCGCGGCCCAGCCAGCCCTTGATGCGGGTATTGGTGCGGCCGCAGGGCGACGGCGCCGCATCCACCAGCACCGCCGACAGGTCGCCCGTGGCGAAGCGGATCAGGGGATAGTCGGGGTTGAACAGCGTGACCACGACTTCGCCCACTTCGCCCGGCGCCACCGGTTCGCCGGAGCCGGGCCGCACGATCTCCAGCAGCACGTCCTCGTCCAGCACCATGCCGGGATTGAGCTTGCCGTTGCTGCGCGTTTCGTAGGCGATGCTGCCGATGTCGGCGGAGGCGTAAGTGGAAATCACTTCCGGCACGCCATGCTCGGCGAACCATTGGCGCAGCGACTCGGGCAAGGCTTCCGCGCCCATCATCGCGCGTTTCACGCTGCTGATGTCGGCGCCCAATTCCGCTGCCTTCTCGATGATGATCTTGAGGAAGGAGGGCGTGCCGATGTAAGTGTCCGGCCGCAGTTCCGACATGGCTTGCACCTGCAATTCCGTCTGGCCGGCGCCGGCCGGGATCACCGTGCAGCCGATGCGCTGGGCGCCGCTTTCCACCATGAAGGCGGCGGGCGTGAAGTGGTAGGAGAAGCAGTTCTGCACCAGGCCGCCCGGCCGTACGCCGGCGGAATACATGGGGCGCGAGAAGCGCCACCAATCACCCGAGCGCCCTTCCGGATCGAAGATCGGGCCGGGCGACATGAAGATGCGTCCAAGCTGGCGGGCCGGGGTGCTGGTCAGGCCGCCGAAAGGGCGCTCCTGCGCCTGCAGGGTTTTCAAGTCTGACTTGCGCGTCACGGGCAGCTGCGCCAGCGCTTCGCGGCTGTTGATGCGCGCGGCGTCCACGCCGGACAGGATGCGCGCCCAGCCTGGCGCAGATTGCGCTTGCGCCACCAGCAGCGGCAGGCGCTCCATCAAGTCGCGTTCACGGACGGCGTGCGGGCGCGTCTCAAGGCTGTCGAGGGTTTCGGCCATCATGCCGCTCCTTCAATCTCGCGTTGCAGTTTCTTGGTCAGTTTTGCGAACACCAGCTGGTGCGCGCGCTTCAGCAATTCCTTCGCTTCGGCATCGGGCAACCTGGACAGGTCTTCCACCATTACCCACTTGGCGCGCGCAAGGTAGGGCGCCGGGATGATGCCGTCGCGGTCCGTCAGCTCGAGGAAGCGGTCGTCGTCGACCTTGAAGCTGATGGAACGCGCTTGCGGATCGTCGTGCATTACAGCGAACATCTTTTCCCCGACCGAGAACACCAGGTTGTTGCCCCATTTGATGTCTTGCGTCGCGCCCGGCAGGGTCATGCAGAATTCCTTGGCTTTTTTCAGGTTCATGCTTATGCGAGCCAGCGCTTGCGGCGGCGGTAAAATTTCATGTCGCGGAAACTCTTGCGGCCCGCGCCGGACATGCCAAGGTAGAACTCCTTGACGTCTTCGTTGTCGGCCAGTTCGCCGGCTTCGCCCTCCATCACCACCCGGCCGTTCTCGAGGATGTAGCCGAAGTCGGCGTAGCGCAGGGCCACGTTGGTATTCTGCTCCGCCAGCAGGAAGGACACGTTCTCTTTCGCGTTCAAGTCCTTCACGATGCCGAAGATCTCTTCCACGATCTGCGGCGCGATGCCCATCGAGGGCTCGTCCAGCAGGATCATGGAAGGCTTGGCCATCAGCGCACGCCCGATGGCGCACATCTGCTGCTCGCCGCCGGACGTGTAGCCGGCCTGGCTGTTGCGGCGTTCCCGCAAGCGGGGGAAGTAGTGGTACACCTTCTCCAGCGATTCCTTCAGCTCCGCGCGCGATGCGCTGCGCGTATAAGCCCCTGTCAGCAGATTTTCCTCGATGGTCAGGTGGCCGAAGCAGTGGCGTCCTTCCATCACTTGCGACAGGCCGCGCTTGACCAGTTCATTGGGCGTGAGCTGGTCGATGCGTTCGCCCTTGAATTGCACCTCGCCCTTGGTCACGTCGCCGCGCTCGCCGCGCAGCAGGGTCGAAATGGTCTTCAGCGTGGTGGATTTGCCGGCGCCGTTGGCGCCCAGCAGGGCAACGATTTTGCCCTGCGGGACTTGCAGCGAGACGCCTTTCAGCACCAGGATCACGTGGTCGTAAATGACCTCGATGTTGTTTACCGACAGGTAGCTCATAAGGCGCTCACTTCATGCACGCGGGCGTGATTTTCTTCTCTGCGGCGTATTTGCTGGACGATTCATCCACCAGCTTGCGCAGCAGGACCTTGTCGCCCACCACCCAGTTCGGCGTCACAGCCTTCCACGCCTTGCCGTCCCATTGCTGGACCTTCACCGCGCCCGAACCCTCATGGTCGTCGCAGGAAGTCTTCACGGTCGGGAACATGTTGTACACGCCCAGGACCTTCTGGCGCGCTTCGTCGATGTTCAGGTTCTCCAGGCCCCAGCGCAGTTGCTCGCCGGTGACGGGCTTGCCCTTGCCGAACTTCTCCTGCGCGGCGCGCATGGCTTCCACGTACATCACGCCGGCGGTCAAGCCGCGCATGTGGTAGACGGAACCGATGCGGCTCTGGTCGGCCAGGTTGCCCTTGCCGCCGGCATAGACTTTCTTGCGCAGTTCATCCAGCAGCGGGTAATTGCCTGGGGTGTTGAACGTCATCGAGGTATAGCCCTTGGCCGCATCGCCGGACGGCACGGTATCTTCCTCGGAACCGGCCCACCACACGCCCAGCATCTTGTCGCGCGGGAAGCCGTTGCGCTGGGCGGTCTTGATGGCGACCGAATTCATCACGCCCCAGCCCCACAGGATCACATAGTCCGGTTTGGCCTGGCGGATCTGCAGCCATTGCGATTGCTGCTCACTGCCTGGCGGCGCCACGGGAATCTTGATCAGCTCAAAGCCATATTGCGCAGCCATCGCTTCCAGCACCGGCAACGGTTCCTTGCCGAAAGCGGAATCGTGGTACAGGTGGACGATCTTCTTGCCTTTCAGCTTGTCCATGCCGCCGCTCTTGTCGCCAAGGTATTTCACCATGGCCGCCGCCTGGCTCCAGTAGTTGGAGATCAGCGGGAAGACATACGGGAAGACCTTGCCGTTGGCGGCATCGGAGCGGCCGTAGCCCAGGGTCGTCATCGGGATCTTGTCCTGCGGGATGCGGTCCAGGATGCCGTAGGCGATGCCGGTCGACAGCGGCTCGACCACGGTGGCGCCGCCATTCTTGGTCTTCAGGCGTTCATAGCACTCCACGCCGCGCGACGGGTTGTATTCCGTCTCGCATTCTTCCCAGCTGATTTTTACGCCGTTCACGCCGCCGTTGGCGTTGACCAGGTTGAAGTAGTCAATGATGCCGCCGTAAAAGCCGGAGCCGCCGGCTGCATACGGGCCGACGCGGTAGGAGGGCAGGGCGACGAACTGTTCGGCCGGTTGCGCCCATGCGCTGCTGGCGGCGATGCTGCTTGCTACGGCAATGCCAAGTACGAACGATTTCATGTGATGTCTCCAGGTTTATAGTTGATCCGCTTAGTGGGGGAAGGGCCACAGGCGGAGTTTCTCTTTGCCGATTTGCCACAAACGCGCCAGACCGTGGGGTTCCACGATCAGGAAGAAAATGATCAGCGCGCCGAACACCATCAGCTCCAGGTTGGAAGCCACGGTGGTCGGCAGCGCCAGGGCGTGCGCAACGATGTTCAGGAACACCGGCAGCAGCACGATGAAGGCCGAGCCGAGGAAGGAACCCAGCACCGAGCTCACGCCGCCAATGATGATCATGAACAGGATGCGGAACGACAGGTCCAGGTTGTACGCTTCCGGCTCCACGGTGCCGAGGTAGGCGAAGGCGTACAGCGCGCCGGCCACGCCGCAGTAGAAGGAGCTGACCGCGAACGCCAGCAGCTTGGTGCGCATCAGGCGGATGCCGATCACCTCCGCGGCAACGTCCATGTCGCGCACCGCCATCCAGGAGCGGCCGACGTTGGAGCGGATCATGTTCTTGGCCAGCAGGGCCATGACCGCCACCACGGCCAGCACCAGCAGGTATTTGCGCTGCGGCGTGTCGAAGGCGTAGCCGAAGATTTCCATTTTTTGCGCCGTGATCACGCCGGAAGAGCTGTAATTGGTCAGCCAGCCGATCTTGGTCAGGCACCACACCACGAAGAATTGCGTGGCCAGGGTAGATGCGGCGAGGTAGAAACCGCGGATGCGCAGCGAAGGCAGGCCGAAAGCCATGCCGACCATGGCGGCGCACAGCCCGCCCAGCACAAAGGCCAGCAGCACGGGAATGCCGGGCACGCGCAGCATGAAGTTATACGCCGCGAAGGCGCCGACCGCCATGAAGGCCGCGGTACCCAGCGACAGCTGGCCGGCGTAGCCGGTCAGGATGTTCAACCCCAGCGCCGCCAGCGCGAAAATCAGGAAGGGGATGAAGATGGCCGACAGCATGTAGGGCGAGGAGACGAACGGCAGCACCAGCAGCGCCACGGCCAGCGTGGCAAGCAGCGCGATGCGGTCCTGGCGGATCGGCAGGATCTGGCCGTCCGCCTCGTAGCTGGTCTTGAATTGTCCTGCTTCGCGGTAGAACATCGCTCAAATCCTCCGGATGATTTTTTCGCCGAACAGCCCTTCCGGGCGGACCAGCAGGAACAGCAGGGCCAGCACATAAGGGAACCAGCCTTCGATGCCGCCGCCCACGTGCGGGCCGATATAGACCTCCGCCAGCTTTTCGGAAGCGCCGATGATCAGGCCGCCGACAATCGCTCCCGGCACCGAAGTGAAGCCGCCCAGGATCAGTACCGGCAGTGCCTTCAGCGCAATGAAAGTCAGGGCGAACTGCACGCCATTGCGGGCGCCCCACAGCATGCCCGCCACCAGGGCCACCATGCCGGCCACGGCCCACAGGATGCCCCAGATGCGCTGCAGCGGAATACCGACCGCCTGCGCCGCCTGGTGGTCGTCCGCCACGGCGCGCAGTGCGCGGCCCACCTTGGTCTTGGCGAACATCAGGGCCAGCGCCGCCACCAGCACGGCGCACACCGCCGCCGCGATCAAGTCGAAGTTCGACACCAGGATGTTGAACTTCTCCATCATGTATTCGCTCGGCACATCCTCGATCGGCAAATCCAGCTTGTGGACTTGCGAACCCCAGATCAGCTGCGCCAGGCCCTCGATAAAGAAGGCCAGGCCGATGGTCGCCATGAACAGCGTGATTTCCGGCTGGTTGACCAGCGGCCGCAGCACCACACGCTCGATCGCCAGGCCGAGGATGATCATGGCCACGATGGTGGCGGGCACCGCCAGCCATAGCGAGAAACCGAATTTGTCCATGAAGCCCACGCAAGTCAGCGCGGCAAAGAACACCATGGCCCCCTGGGCGAAGTTGAACACGCCCGATGCCTTGTAGATCAGCACGAAGCCGATGGCCACCAGCGCATACATCACGCCGGACAGCAAGCCGCCCAGCAGGGTCTCGGCAAAGAAGGTGATATCCATCAGTGGGCCACTCCGAGGTAAGCGTCGATCACATCCTGGTTGGTGCGGACTTCATCCGGCGTACCGTCGCCGATCTTCTTGCCGTAGTCCAGCACCACCACACGGTCCGAAATGTCCATCACCACGCCCATATCGTGTTCGATCAGCACGATGGTGGTGCCGAACTGCTCGTTCACGTCGAGGATGAAGCGGCACATGTCCTGCTTTTCTTCCACGTTCATCCCCGCCATCGGCTCGTCCAGCAGCAGGATCTGCGGTTCGGCCGCCAGGGCGCGCCCCAGTTCGACGCGCTTCTGCAGGCCGTAGGGCAGGCGGCCGACGGGGGTCTTGCGGATATGCTGGATCTCCAGGAAGTCGATCACTTCCTCGCATTTGCGGCGGTGCGCGATCTCCTCGCGCCGCGCCGGCCCCCAGTACAGGGCTTGCAGCAGGAAGTTCGATTGCATCTTGAGGTTACGGCCAGTCATGATGTTGTCCAGCACCGTCATGCCCTTGAACAGCGCGATATTCTGGAACGTCCGTGCAATGCCGGACTTGGCGGCCGCGTAGCAATCCATGTTCTTGCGGTGCTGGCCGCGGTAAATGATTTCCCCCTGCTGTGGGCGGTACACGCCATTGATCACGTTGAGCATCGAACTCTTGCCCGCACCGTTCGGGCCGATGATGGCGCGGATCTCGTGCTCGCGCACGTCGAAGGAAATATTGGTCAGCGCCTTTACCCCGCCGAAGGACAGCGAGATATTGCGCAAGTCCAGGATCACGTCGCCGATCTTGCGGCCGGCGGTGATGGCTTCCGGTTCATTCATTTTCATGGTGGCTTCCCCGCTTATGCTGCCTTGAGGTCCATGATCCGCAGGTCAGCCGCCACCATGCCGGTGCGCCCATCCTCGAATTTGACCTGGGTTTCGATGTATTGCGAAGCCTTGCCGCCGTACAGTGCGTCGATCAGCACCGCGTATTTCTCGGCGATGAACTTGCGGCGCACCTTGCGGGTACGGGTCAGTTCATCGTCGTCAGGGTCGAGCTCCTTGTGCAGCACCAGGAAGCGGTACACCTGGGTGTCGGCCATCAGCGCTTCCTGCGCCAGGTCGGCGTTGACCTTTTCCACGCATTCCTTCACCAGCGCATAGGTCTGTTCGTGCGCGGCCAGGTCGGTATAGCCGGAATAGGCGATGCCGCGCCGCTCCGCCCAGTTGCCCACCGCCTCCATATCGATATTGATGAAGGCCGTCACCTTGTCGCGCTGGTGGCCGAAGGCAACGGCTTCCTTGATGAAGGGGAAGAATTTCAGCTTGTTCTCGATGTAGTTGGGCGCGAAGATCGCACCATTGTTCATCTTGCCTACGTCGGCCGCGCGGTCGATGATGCGCAGGTGGCCGTCGCTGTCGAAGATGCCGGCATCGCCGGTGTGGAAATAGCCTTCGCTGTCGATGGCTTCCGCGGTGGCGTCGGGGCGCTTGTAATAGCAGTGCATCAGGGTGGGTGACTTGACCAGCACTTCGCCATTCGGCGCCAGCTTCACTTCCACGCCGGGCGCCGGCTTGCCGACGGAATCGAACTTGATTTCGCCGTCCGGCTGCAGGCAGATATAGGCGCAGGTTTCGGTCGAGCCGTAGAACTGCTTGAGGTTGACGCCGATCGAGCGGTAGAAGCGGAACAGGTCCGGCCCGATTGCCGCGCCGGCCGTATAAGCCACGCGGATGCGCGACATGCCCAGCACATTGCGCAGCGGGCCGTACACCAGGATATTGCCCAGCGCGTAGCTGATCCGGTCGCCCAGCGGCACCGGCTTGCCGTCCAGGATGTCCGAGCCCACGCGGCGCGCCACCTCCATGAAGTGATGGAACATCTTGCGCTTGATGGCGCCGGCATCCTCCATGCGGATCATCACCTGCGTCAGCATGTTCTCGAAAATGCGCGGCGGCGCGAAGTAGTAGGACGGGCCGATCTCGCGTAAATCGGTGGTCACGGTGTCCGAGGATTCAGGGCAGTTGACAGTGAAGCCGGCGGTAATCGCCTGCGCGAAGGAGAACAGGCAGTCGCCCACCCACGCCATCGGCAGGTAGGACAGCACATTCTCCTCGTCCGTCAGCTTGTCGAAACCGATGCCGCCGATGGCCGCCGACAGCAGCGCCTTGTGGGTCTGGCACACGCCCTTCGGCTTGCCGGTGGTGCCGGAGGTATACAGGATGATCGCGTTGTCGTCTTCCTTGCCCTCGGCAATCGACGCCTCGTAGAAACCTGGATGCGCCTTGTCGTATTCGCGGCCCAGCTCCTGCAGTCGCGCATAGGACATCAGCTGCTGGTGGGTGTAGTTGCGCATGCCCCGTTCGTCTTCGTAGGCAATGTGCCTGATATTCGGGCACTGGCCGCACAGGTCGAGCAGCTTGTCGACCTGCTCCTGGTCTTCCACGATGGCGAACTGGATTTCCGCGTTTTCCAGCACGAAGGCCATGTCGGCCGCAGGCGCGTCCTGGTACAGCGGCACGGGCACGCCGCCCAGGCACTGCGCCGCCAGCATCGACCAGTACAGGCGCGGCCGGTTGTCGCCGATGATGGCCAGGTTCATGCCGCGCTGGAAGCCCAGCGCAGCCAGGCCACAAGCCAGCGCGCGCACTTCGGCGTTCACTTGCAGCCAGTCCCAGGTTTGCCAGATGCCCAGGTCCTTTTCGCGGAACGCAGGTTTATGCGGCCGCTCCTTGCCGTGCTGAAGCAGCCTGCGCGGGAAGGTCGTCAGATTATCCTGCACGGTTGTCTCCTTGGATTTTGGGTGCGCAATTTTAGTCGGGGCGCGCTTTTTGTGTGATGATATTAGCGTGAGCTATGTCGCAAGGTTGTCATTTCAAAGACAATTCGACGACTTTTGATGGTGCGACGCAACAACCATGAAAACCGAACCGAGCCTGATCGAAGCCATCCGCAGTTCCACCTGGGCGCCAGTGCTCACAGCGGAGCAATTGGCCCGTGTGGAGGCCACCTGTTACGAGGAATTTATCCCCAAGGGCGGCTTTGTTTGCCATAAAGGCGAAATTGTCGACAATTGGATCGGCATTATTTCAGGCATGGTGAAAATGAATAATTTTTCGCCGAACGGAAAAAGCGTCACATTTACTGGCGTGCCGCCCGGCGGCTGGTTTGGCGAAGGATCCTTGTTAAAAGACGAGCGCCGCCGTTACGACGCCATGACCCTGCGCGACAGCCGCATCGCACGCATGCCGGCCGTGACGTTCCACTACCTGCTCGAGAATAGCCTACCCTTCACCCGGTTCCTTTTGATGCAGCTCAACGAACGCTTGGGTCAGTTCATCGGCATGGTGGAAAACGAACGCCTGCTGGATCCCGATACCCGGGTCGCGCGCTGCCTGGCATCACTGTTTAATTCCCACTTGTATCCCGGCATCGAGCGGCTGGTGCAGATCTCGCAGGAGGAAGTCGGCTTGCTGTCGGGTGCTTCGCGGCAACGCGCCAACCAGGCTTTACAAGTGCTGGAAAAGCAGGGCTTGTTGCGCGTTGACTACGGTGGCATCCGCATCCTCGACCTCGAAGGCTTGCGCCGCTTCGAAGCGTGAGCTTTCGTGCAGCACGCGCTGCCGCTGATCAGTATAATGAATTTGCATATTTACAACTTCAGTGGGGTTTGCCATGCGTTCGCTGCCAGCCATCTTCCTGTTCGTGATTTCCCTGTGCGCTCCCGGATGGGCGCAATCTGCAAAGCAGTACGAACACTACGTGGTGGGCGATCCCACCAATGTAGTGCGGCCCCAGCCGGCCCAGCCTTCGCTGGTGCTGATGGGCGGAGGACCGGACGTGGACGATGCCTTCCGCTGGATGATCCAGAAATCGGGTGGCGGCAATTTCGTGGTGATCCGCGCCAAAGGGACGGATGCCTATAACCCCTATATCTACGCCTTTGGTGGCGTGACCTCGGTCGAAACCCTGATCATCCCCAGCCGCGAGGCGGCCAACGATCCCTTCGTGCTGGAACGCGTACGCAATGCCGAAGCGTTGTGGATCGCCGGGGGCGACCAGGCCGACTACTGGCAAAACTGGAAAGACACGCCGCTGCAGGCGGCCATCCAGGAGCTGGCCAGCAAGAACCGCCCGATCGGCGGCACCAGCGCCGGCTTGGCCGTGCTGAGCCAGTACGTATTCAATGCCTTGAACGGCTCCATCACGTCGGCGCAGGCGCTCGCCAATCCCTACGACAGGTCGGTATCGCTCGGCCGCGACTTCCTTGCGCTGCAGGGCATGGGCAACCTGATTGCCGACATGCACCTCGACTCGCGCGACCGCATGGGGCGTCTGGTGACCTTCATGGCGCGCATCGTCAGCGATGGCTGGACGCCCATGACGCACGGCATTGGCCTCGACGTGGAAACGGCACTGCTGGTCGAAAACGGTAACGCCACGCGCGTAGGCAGTGGCTCAGCCTACTTCCTGAACACCGTCGGCTTGCCGGAAGTGTGCAAGCCCAAGCTGCCGTTGACCTACCGCAATATCGGCGTGCAGCGCCTGTCGGGCGGCGGCAGCTTCAGCCTCACCAACTGGGCAAGTTACGGCAACTCCACCGTCAATTACAACATCTCAGCCATAAAGGGCGTGCTGAGCTCCACCCAGCCTGGAGGTTCCGTTTATTAAGTAGCGCGCGTTCCCGAACAGACCAGTGCAGTCCGCCAGCGCATGCTGGAGGCACCTGATCTGTATCGGAGGACATCATGAACTTTCCAATCAGAACTGCGCTCGCACTGGTGCTTGCCACGCTGGGCGCACAAGCCATGGCCCAGATTACGCTCTATCCCGGCGAGGGCTGGCGCGGCAGGCCGATCGCACTGAACGGTTCCGTGCGCGACTTGCGTGCGGTCGGCTTCGACGACCGCGCCTCATCGGTAGTGGTCGAACGGGGCCGCTGGGAAGTCTGCGAACACCCTAATTTTCAAGGGGAATGCCGCATCCTGCGCCGTGGCAGCTACGACTCGCTTCGCGGCATGGGCTTGAACAACAGCATATCTTCGATCCGCGCCGTGCAGCGCCGCCGCCAGTACGACGAAATGGCGTACGCCCCAGAGCCTTTGCCACAGGCCACCTACGAATACCGCGTGCGCCCCAGCGAACGCCTGTACGAAGCGCCCATCACCTCGGCGCGCGCCGTGGTCGGCCCGCCGGAAGAACGCTGCTGGGTGGAACGCCAGCAAGTGGAAGCCTCGGGCGGCAGCGGAACCGCCGGTGCCATTGCCGGCGCGCTGATCGGCGGCGTTCTGGGGCACCAGGTGGGCGGAGGCTCCGGCCGTGACCTGGCGACGGTCGGCGGCGCGATTGCCGGCGCAGCGGTCGGCTCCAACGTCGGCCGCAACAGTGGCAACCAGTACGCCCAGAACGTCCAGCGCTGCGAACGCGTCCCCAGCCGCACCCCGCAGTACTGGGACGTGACCTACGAGTTCCGCGGCATTGAGCACCGCGCCCAGCTCGCCGCCGAGCCTGGCCGGACCATTACCGTGAACCGCGAAGGCGAGCCGCGCATGTAACGGAGGACCGCCTTATCCATGTTTTTTCCGCAAAGGTTAGCGGCCGAACATTGCAAAGGCCAAGCCTGGTTTAGCCTGTCGGACCAGCGGAGAAAACATGGAAAAGCGCGACAAATGGTTGTTGGCGGGGGCGGCGATGGTGGCCGCTTATGCCGTGGTCCAGGTCAAATCGGCGCAAGCGGAACGGCAATTGCCGCCCAGCGGCCAGTTCATCGATGCCGACGGCGTTCGGCTGCATTATATCGACCGGGGCAGCGGCCCGGTGGTGGTGCTCTTGCACGGCAATGCCGGCATGGCGCAGGACTTTGAATCGGCCGGCCTGGTTGACCGCCTGGCGGCGGCGGGCTATCGCGTGCTGGCGTTCGACCGTCCGGGTTTCGGCTACAGCACGCGGCCGCGGGGCCGCTTGTGGACCGTGGATCATCAGGCGCAGCTGATGTTGCGCGCCCTGCGCCAGCTGGAGGTGGCGCAAGCGCTGGTGTTTGCCCATTCCTGGGGCACCCTGGTGGCAATGGCCATGGCGGCGCTGGACCCAGGCGTAGTGCGCGGCCTGGTGCTGGCCTCCGGCTACTACTACCCCAGCTTCCGGCTCGATGCGCCATTGCAGTCGGGGCCGGCGATCCCGCTGCTGGGCGACGCCATGCGTTTCACCATTTCGCCGCTGATCGCGCGGCTGCTGACGCCATTGCAGACCTGGCGCCTGTTCAGCCCAAACAAGGTGCCGGCGGCCTTCCACCGCATCCCGAAATGGATGTCGCTGCGGCCGCGGCAATTACGCGCCTCCGCTGCCGAAGCGGCCATGATGGTGCCGGCCGTGGCCCTGATGAAGGGCGGTTATGCGGGCCTGGTGCTGCCGGTGGTGCTGATGGCCGGCCGCAGCGACAAGATGGCCGACGCCGAGTACCACTCCGGCCGCCTGCACCGCGAACTGCTGCAGTCCGAACTGCGCATCGTGGAAGGCGGCCATATGCTGCACTATTACGCGCAGGACGAGCTCCTTGCCGCGGTGGATGCGGTGGCGGCGCACCGTCCGGGACTGGACTTCCCGCAGCCCTATCGGAGCGACATGCGCCCGCTGTAATCGCGGTATGATTGCGCCATGAAAGATTCGATTCGCAATAGGCTCGAAGCCATGCGGGCGGCCATGCGCCGCCACCAGGTGGATGCTTGCATGGTGCCGTCGGCCGATCCTCACCTGTCCGAATACCTGCCGCCGCGCTGGCAGGGGCGCGAATGGCTGTCCGGGTTCTCCGGCTCGGTCGGTACCTTCATCATGACCCAGGATTTCGCCGGCGTCTGGACCGATGGCCGCTATTGGACGCAGGCCGAAACGGAGCTGGCTGAAACCGGCGTGCAGCTGATGAAAATCCCGTCGGGCGCCGGCACCCAGTACGTCGACTGGCTGGCGGAAACCCTGCAGCCCGGCCAGGTGCTGGCGGTGGACGGCGCGGTCCTCGGCCTGTCGATTGCCCGCCAGCTGCAAGCGCGCGGCGTCGCCATGCGCACCGACCTTGACCTGTTGGGCGAGGTCTGGACCGACCGCCCGGGCCTGCCGGATGCGCCGGTGTACGAACACCAGCGGCCCTATGCCGACAAGACCCGCGCAGCCAAACTGGCGGCCTTGCGTGCCGAGATGGCGCGCCAGGGCGCGACCCACCACCTGATCTCGACGCTGGACGATATCGCCTACCTGTTCAACCTGCGCGGCTCGGACGTCAACTACAACCCGATCTTCCTGTCGCACGCCTTGATTGACAGCGACCGTGCCATGCTGTTTGTCGCCGCCGGCAAGATCGAACCGGGCCTGGCCGGGATGCTGGCCGCCGACAACGTCTTTGTCGAACCGTATGAGGAAGCGGCGCAGGCGCTGGCCTCCCTGCCGGCCGGCAGCACCTTGCTGCTGGACCCGCGCCGCATCACTTTCGGCACGCGCCAGGCCGTGGCCGGCCACGTCAAGGTGATCGAGGCCATCAACCCGACCACTTTCGCCAAGTCGCGCAAGACCGAGCACGAGGCCGACTACGTGCGCGCCACGATGGAGCAGGATGGCGCCGCACTGTGCGAATTTTTCAGCTGGCTGGAACAGGCCATGGCCGACGCGCAGCGCGCCCCACTGACCGAATACGCCATCGGCCAGCACTTGCTGGAAGCGCGCCGCCGCCGGCCCGGTTTCGTCAGCCCGAGCTTCGGTACCATCGCCGGCTTCAACGCCAACGGCGCCATCATGCATTACCGCGCTCCGGCGCAAGACAGTGCCGTGGTCGAAGGGGACGGCTTGCTGCTGCTCGATTCGGGCGGCCAGTATGCCGGCGGCACCACCGACATCACGCGCGTGGTGCCGGTCGGCCGCATCACGCAGGAACACAGGCGCGACTTCACCCTGGTCCTGAAGGGCATGATCGCCTTGTCCGTCGCCCAGTTCCCGCGCGGCGTGAAGTCGCCCATGCTGGATGCGATCGCACGTGCGCCGCTGTGGGCGGCCGGCATCGATTTCGGCCATGGCACGGGCCACGGCGTCGGCTTTTTCCTGAACGTGCACGAAGGCCCGCAATCGATTTCGCCTTCGACCCCGCCGGAGGCGCATACGGCGATGGAGGCGGGCATGATCACCTCCAACGAGCCAGGCATCTACCGGCCCGGCAAGTGGGGCATCCGCATTGAAAACCTGCTGCTGAACGTGCCGGCCGCGGCGTCGGAATTCGGTGAATTCCTGCGCTTCGAAACCCTGACCCTGTGCCCGATCGATACGCGCTGCATCGACAAGTCGCTGCTGCGCGAAGACGAAGTGCGCTGGCTGAACGATTACCACGCCACCGTGCGCCAACGCCTGTCGAAGCATGTCGACGGCGACGCGCTGCGTTGGCTGGAGCAAAGGACGGAGGCAATATGAGCCGCTCCACCAAAGCATCCGCCGCCCTCGCGCGCCTGAAGGAGCGCTCCGGCAACCAGGCCTATTCGATGACCATGACCGGCAGCGGCCACTTCTTCCTCACCGAAGGGCCGGGCCAGCCGCCGCTTTGCCCGCCGCTGGAACTGGACGATTTCGTCGCCTTCGTCAACGCGCAAGGCCCGCAAAAAGTCAAACGCATCAGCAAACTCGATGTAGCATTCGAAAAGCAGCTCGCAGCCAAGAAAACACCAAAACCATAATAGTGAGGCAGCTATGCCCAGCATAGAATTCCTGCGTGCCTACTGGTCGTCCGGCGAACTGGCGACCAACCTCGTGATCCTGATGAACCTCGTGGGAGCGCTCCTGCTTGGCCTGCTGGTCGGCTATGAGCGCTCCTACCACGGCCGAGCGGCGGGCATGCGCACCTATGGCCTGGTTTGCATGGCGTCGGCCGCGCTGACGGTGGTGTGCGGTTATCCCTCGCTGTGGTTCGGCGGCCATATGTCGGAACTGGTGGGCACCGACCCGACCCGCGTGGTGCAGGGCATCGTGACCGGCATCGGCTTCCTCGGCGCAGGCGTAATCATGCGCGAGGGCTTCAATATTTCCGGGTTGACGACGGCGGCATCGATCTGGGCCTCGTCGGTGATCGGCGTGGCGGTGGGGCTGGGCTTCTACCTCGGGGCGATGGGGCTGGCCTTCCTGTGCGCGATGTCGATGATCTTCCTGTCCAAGGTGGAAGCCTGGCTGCCGTCGCGCCACGCCATCGCCATCACCATGCGTTTCAAGCCGGGTTTCGAGCCGAAGGAAGACCAGCTGCGCGCCATGGCGCTCGAGCGGGGCTACCAGATCGCGGGCGGTTCGCTCACCATCGGCATGGACCAGGGCAAGCAGGAATGGCGTTTCGTGGCGCTGGCGCTCAGCAAACGCAGCGGCTCGCCGCTGTCGCGCATCGCCGAAGAGATGGCGCATTTCGACGGGATCGACAGTTTCCAGGTCACCCACGCACGCAATTAGGAGGCAGGTTTGGTTATCCATTCACAAGACGTACTCGATTTCTGGTTCCTGCCCATTGGGGCGAAGGGACACAATATGCAGCGGCAGGAGTGGTGGCGCAAGGACGATGCCTTCGACCGCGCCATCTTTCAGCAATTCGGCGACGTGATCGAACAGGCCTTGCAGGGCGGGCTGCGGCAATGGGACGACGAGGGCACGCAAGGCACGCTGGCGCGCATCATCGTGCTGGACCAGTTCACCCGCAACGTGTACCGCGGCACACCGAAGGCATTTGCCGGCGACGAGCTGGCGCTGGAAGCGGCCAAGGCGCTGGACGACTCGGGCGCCAACCAGACCTTGCCGCCTGCGCAGCGCGCCTTCTCATTCATGCCGCTGGAGCATTCCGAGAACCTGTCCAACCAGATCCGCTGCGTGGACCTGTTTGAAATGCTGGCGGCCGATGCGCCAGGTTATGCGGGCATGCTGGATTATGCGAAGAAGCATTACGAGGTGATCCGCCGCTTCGGCCGCTTCCCGCACCGCAATGCCATCCTCGGGCGCGAGTCGACGCCGGAGGAGATCGAATTCCTCAAGCAGCCGGGGTCCAGCTTCTGATGCTTCAACTGAGCGTGATTGGCGGCGGCCACGTGGGCCGCGTGCTGGGGCGGTTGTTTGCCCGGTCCGGTGCGTTCGGGCTGCAGGAGGTGCTGTGCCGCTCGGCGGACAGCGCGAACCGTGCGGCGGCCTTCATCGGCAGCGGCGCCGGGGTGGCGTCTTACGCGGCGCTGCGGCGGGCCGATGCCTACATGCTCTCCGTTTCCGACGACCAGATCGTGCCCGCCTGCGAGGCGTTGGCGGCGGCGGTGCCGCTGCAGGGCGCGGTGGTGTTCCATTGCAGCGGGGCGCTGGCGTCCGACCGGCTGCAGGCCGCTCGGGCTGCGGGGGCGCATGTCGCCAGCGTGCATCCGATCCGTAGCTTTGCCGACGTGGACGCGGTGGCTGCCGCTTTCGCCGGCACGTTCTGCGGTGTGGAAGGCGACCAGGCGGCGCTCGATGTCCTGCTGCCGGCGCTGGCGGCCATCGGCGCCAGGGCAGTGCAGATCGACCCCGCCGCCAAGACGGTGTACCACGCCGCTGCTGTCTTTGCGAGCAACTACCTCGTCACTGTGATCGACGCGGCGCTGCGGGCTTACCAGGCTGCCGGCATTCCGGAGGTGGTCGCGCGCGAACTGGCGCGTCCGCTGGCCATGGAGTCGATGGAGAACGCCTTCCGGCTCGGCGCTGCCCCGGCCCTCACGGGGCCGATCGCGCGCGGCGACATGGCGACCGTGCTGCGCCAGCAGGATGCGGTCATGGCCTGGGATGGCGCCACCGGCCAGCTGTACCGCGCGCTGGTGCCGCCAACCCTCGCCCTGGCCGAGCGAAAGCGCGCCGGGCTGCCCTGAAGAATGTCAGAATTTTTTACAGTGGCCGTAACATTCGATTCCACAAATTAATAAAATCAACCACTTGCTGGATTGGCATGACTATTGCTTTAAGGCCTCGGTCTTTCACAAATAGCAAAGGGATGCCCAATGTTCAGCAAATACAAGTTCCTCGCCGCCGCCGCTTGCCTGGCCATGTCCAGCGCGGTTTCCGCGTCCGTCGTCACCATGAACGCAACCGCCGACCTGACCTTGGCCAATGTGTCTGCCTCGCAGATCCTGGCCGGCAAGTATTTCAATGAAGTCGACGCGCTGCCCCTGGTGGACGCGGTGACGGTGGCAACCGGCGACACGTTCGTGCTGAACCTGGATTTCCTGGGCAACCAGCAGTTGACCGTGAACGGCATGACGATCGCATGGCCGCTGGTGCTGACCAAGGATTTCGCTCAGGGCAGCAGCATCACCATGACTGGTACCCTTGAGCTGCTGGGCGCGAACGGCAGCGTTGTCGCAAGCGCCAGCAAGACGGATACCAACGGTGCCATTCATATCGCCCAGGTCTTTACCGGCACCGAATTCGGCAACCCAGCCTCCGTGACGTTCTCGGGCCTGCGCTATACCGGCTCGGTCGATGCGCAAAGCGTCAATCCGCGCACTTATGACGCGCCATCGCTTTGGTTCGCAGGCAGCTCGGTGGAAATCAGCCAAGCCGCCGCGGAAGTGCCTGAGCCAGCCTCGTTGTCGCTGATGCTGCTGGGCCTGGGTGCTGCCGGCGCCGCACTGCGCCGCCGCCGTCCCCAAGCCTAATACCGCGTCCCGGGCCGCTGGGCGGCCCGGGCAATCACACCTTGCAAATCAGCAGTGCAAAAGTATATTTGAAGAGCAGGTAGATGCTTTTTACTCCATCTTTTGTTGTGGTGGAGCAAAAATATCGCCCCGACGAGTGACAAAAATGGCGGTTAGCAATAAGCTAGCTCACTTGGGAAAAGCCACAGTTCTAGGGGAATGCTATGTTATTTTTGAAATCCACGTCTGTCACCAAGGCGCCTGGCATCTACGAAGTCGATATTGCCGCCAAACCGCCTGGCAAGACGTTCGGTGTGTACATGGCAACCGACCCGGATAATCCGCCCACCGCGGTGCTGGAAGCACTGAAAGCCGGCGGCTTCAAACAGGTGCACAGCTCCGGCTACACGCACAAGGACCGCGGCAAAGTGCTGGACCTGCACTTCCAGAAAGACGGCACCGACCTGTTCAACGGCTGGAAGGCCGAAGAGGCCGAAGCCAATATGGCCATCATCAACAAGATCTTCAGCGACATCGGCGTCGCCATCACCCCACGCGTGATGTCGCTGGCCGAAGCCTACGCCTGAACGTCAATGTGATACAGGGCCCAGGGGCAAGTGCCAAAGCGCTCGCCCACGGGCCTGCTTGCCATTTCCGGCACGCGGTCCGCATCGAAGATCGCCCATAGCGGCCCCAGGCCGCCCAATGCCATCGGCGCGCCATCCATGTGGGTGGCAACGATGTAGCGCTGGGCTTTCGCGCGCGCCAGCGTCACCCCCACCGCATAGCCATCAACCGCCCGCAACACCAGGGTGCTGTTGTCGTTCGCCTGCGCGCCGGCAGCTTTCAGCACATCCGTCAACAGCGGCCCGGACAGGCTATGCGGGCGGTTGTCGTATTCCAGTGTCGGCTTGATCGCGACCGCCGGCAGCGCCGCCAGCGCCGCAAAGTCGAAGGTGAACGCCTTCTCGAAACTCAGGCGCTGGCGGTGCATCAGCTGGTCGGCAACGCGGTCGAAACTGCCCCTGTTCGGTTTGGCAATGGCGCCGGTCACGGTCAACAGCGTTGGGCCGCGTTCGGCTTTGGGCGCAGCGGCAGCCAGTGAGGGGAGGGCGCCGGCCGCTGCCACGGCGCCGAGGAATTGACGTTTCTTCATTGCTATATCATAGCGCGTATGGACCTGTTTTCCGCAGATACCGGCCTGATGCCGATCCCGATTGACGATGGTGAGCTGTATTTCATGCAGCAATTGCCGCTGCCTGTGGATAACGCCCAGGTGATGCAGGGCCTGCTCGAAGAAACCGCCTGGAAAGCGGAAACGATTTTCCTGTTCGGACGCGAGGTGGCACAGCCGCGGCTGAGCGCGTGGTACGGGGAGCGCCGCTACACCTATTCCGGCCGCACGTTCGAGCCGTTGCCCTTCACACCCCTGCAGCTGGACATCAAGCGCGCCGTCGAAGCCGCCAGCGGCAAGCGCTTCAACAGCTTGCTGCTGAATTACTACCGCGACGAGCACGACAGCATGGGATTCCACAGCGACGACGAACCGGAACTGGGGCCGCAGCCGGCCATCGCCTCGGTCAGCTTCGGCGCCACCCGGACCTTCATCCTCAAGCACAAAAAGCAGCCGAAAACCGTCAAGATCGACCTGACCGATGGCAGCTTTCTGTTAATGGCAGGAAAACTCCAGCATTGCTGGCGGCACGGTATCAATAAGGAAAGAAAACCTTGCGGGCCGCGCATCAACCTCACATTTAGGCTCATCTGAGGGCAAATTCGGCTATCTTGTGCTGAACTGTGTTAATTCAAGGTCACTTACAAATTCATACAATTCTTACCAGTTCGTCTCCCACTTGAACTTTTGGCAGTGTTATCGTGCTTTCCATCGCACTTCCAGAGACGAAGCGCGATCCCAAGCAAGTCCAACTCACTTTTGCTGAAAGATCACGAACATGAAGAAAATCGCATTCGCACTCATCACTTCCGCCGTGGCCCTGGGCGCGGCTTCCGTCCAGGCGCAGGAACTGAAACCTTATATCGGCGCTGGCGTCGTTTCCAGCCAGCACAAATATGACCTGTCGAACGACACCAGCAATGGCGACCGCAAGAGCAATGAATGGGGTGGCAAGATCTTTGGTGGCGTCCAGCTCGACAAGACCTGGGGCGTGGAAGCCGGCTATGTCGACTTCGGCAAATCCGACTATAGCTATACCACCGGCGCCGGCACCGGCCGCGTCGAAAGCGATGCCAAGTCCTTCTACCTGGCCGGCAAAGGCACCTTCCCGATCAACCAGCAGCTGGCGGTGACCGGCAAACTGGGCCTGGCCCACAACAAGAACGACGTGACCGGCACCGGCCTGGCCGTCGCCTACAACGGCGACAGCAGCCGCAATGCCCTGTATGCAGCGGTCGGCGCGGAATACGCCTTCACCGAGAAAGTATCGGGCGTGCTGGAGTATGAACACTTCGGCAAGAACGATATCGACCAGGGCCGCCGCAAAGGCGCCGTCAGCCTGGGCGTGAAAGCCAGCTTCTGAACCGAGGGGGAAGGCGGCTTAGCTGCTTCCCCCCGCAAAGTCCCGCTTGAGGCCGGGTGCGACTGCGGCAGCCTGACGCTGCCAATGTCCTTGTGCCCGCCTCACCTTCCAGACGGACATTGCGTCCGCTGCATCGGGTAATCGAAGGCTTTTTCATTGCCCTTCGAGACCCCTTCAATCCGCGCCTTGATGCCATCGGCGCCATCGCGCTTGTAAATGATCCGCTGCGGGAAGTCATGCTGCGGGTTTTCAAACACCACCTCGCCATCGCCGATCGACTTGACCGCGAACGCGGCCTCAGGCTGCCCGCCCGGCTTGGCCACGTAGGACCACACGCCCGGCTCCGTTTCGCGGATCATCGTGTGTTCCCATTCGACCGTCTTGCCGTTTTTCAGCGTGCGGGCTACGCCCAGCATGGTGCCGCCGGCGGGCAGGGTCCACATTTCCACGGAACCCGGCGCCGCACCCGTCTGCGACCAGCAGCCGGCCAGCCAGGCCAGCTTGTCGAGCGGGGCTTCGTGGGCGATGGCGCCGGCGCTGGCCAGGATCAGGCCGCAGAGGAATTGTTTGCGCATTGGTGGTTAGCCGTGCAGCGGCTTATACCGAATCCGCTTCGGCTTCGCCCCTTCCTCACCCAGGCGCTTCTTCTTGTCCGCTTCGTATTCCTGGTAGTTACCCGCAAAGAAGGTCACCTGCGAATCGCCTTCGAACGCCAGGATATGGGTCGCGATACGGTCCAGGAACCAGCGGTCGTGGGAAATCACCATCACCGAACCGGCGAACTCCAGCAGCGCATCTTCCAGCGCACGCAGGGTTTCCACGTCCAGGTCGTTGGACGGTTCGTCCAGCAGCAGCACGTTGCCGCCCATCAGCAGCGTCTTGGCCAGGTGCAGGCGGCCGCGTTCACCGCCCGACAGGTTGCCGACGATCTTCTGCTGGTCCGAACCCTTGAAGTTGAAGCGGCCCACATACGCGCGCGACGGCATTTCGAAACGGCCCACGTTCAGGATGTCGGCGCCGCCGGACACTGCCTCGAACACGGTCTTGTCGTTGTCCAACTTGTCGCGGCTCTGGTCCACCAGCGAGATCCTGGCGGTCTTGCCGATCGCCACTTCACCGCTGTCCGGCTGCTCGAGGCCGGCGATCATCTTGAACAGGGTCGACTTACCGGCGCCGTTCGGGCCGATGATGCCGACGATCGCGCCCGGCGGCACGGTGAAGGACAGGTTGTCGATCAGCAGGCGGTCGCCAAACGACTTGGTGACGTTCTTGAACTCGATCACATCGTTACCCAGGCGCTCTGCCACAGGGATGAAGATCTCCTGGGTCTCGTTGCGCTTCTGGTATTCGTATTCGCTCAGCTCATTGAAGCGCGCCATGCGGGCCTTGGACTTGGCCTGGCGTGCCTTCGGATTCTGGCGCGCCCACTCCAGTTCCTTCGCCAGCGCTTTCTGGCGGGCCGATTCGGTGGCCTCTTCCTGCTTCAGGCGGGCTTCCTTCTGCTCCAGCCACGACGAGTAGTTGCCCTTCCATGGAATGCCGTGGCCGCGGTCCAGTTCCAGGATCCACTCGGCCGCGTTGTCGAGGAAGTAGCGGTCGTGGGTGATGCCCACCACGGTGCCCGGGAAGCGCACCAGGAATTGCTCCAGCCATTCCACCGATTCGGCATCCAGGTGGTTGGTCGGTTCGTCCAGCAGCAGCATGTCCGGCTTGGACAGCAGCAGCTTGCACAGCGCCACGCGGCGCTTTTCGCCGCCGGACAGCACGCCGATTTTCTGGTCCCACGGCGGCAGGCGCAGCGCATCGGCGGCCATTTCCAGCTGCAGGTTCAGGTTGCCGCCGTCGGCAGCGGCGATGATGGATTCCAGGCGTTCCTGCTCCTTGGCCAGCGCGTCGAAGTCCGCATCCGGCTCGGCATAGGCGGCGTACACGGCTTCCAGCTGGGCTTGCGCGGAGAAGGCTTCGCCCAGGCCGGATTCGACCTCTTCACGCACGGTTTTTTCAGGATCCAGCTGCGGTTCCTGCGGCAGGTAGCCGATGTTCAGGCCCGGCATCGGGCGCGCTTCGCCCTGGATGTCGGTGTCGATGCCTGCCATGATTTTCAGCAGGGTCGATTTGCCGGAGCCGTTCAGGCCCAGCACGCCGATCTTGGCGCCCGGGAAGAAGGACAGCGAAATATCCTTCAGGATCTGGCGTTTCGGTGGGACGATTTTGCCCACGCGGTTCATGGTATAGACGTAATTGGCCACGTTGTGTGTTCTGGTCGGTTCGTAAAGGCGCTAGTTTAGCGCATTGCGGCAGGCTGGCGGCGGCTGGAAAGCCAGCCTTCCAGCATATAAATCGCCAGCGCGCTCCAGATGAACAGGAAGCCCACCAGGCGGTTCGGCGAGAACGCTTCGTGGAATACCCAGACCCCCAGCAGCATCTGCAGCGAGGGCGACATGTACTGCAGCATGCCCAGCACCGACATCGGAATGCGCCGCGCACCGGCCGCGAACAGCAGCAGCGGAATCGCCGTGGTCGGGCCGGCCGCCGCCAGCAGCCAGCGCGTGCTGTCCGCCTCGGTAGTGAAGAACACGCTCTGGCCGTGAAAGACCAGCCACCCCAGGTAAGCCACCGCCAGCGGGAACAGGATCAGGGTTTCGAAGGACAGCCCTTCCAGCGCCGCCAGTGCCGCCGTCTTGCGCAGCAAGCCATAGGCGCCAAAGCTCAGGGCCAGCACCAGGGCGATGTACGGCACCTGGCCCGCCTGCCAGGTCAGCCAGCCCACCCCCGCCGCCGCCACGCCGATGGCAAGCCACTGCCCCCGGCGCAGTTTTTCCTTCAGCACCAGCATGCCCAGCAGCACATTCACCAGCGGATTGATGAAGTAGCCCAGGCTGGCATCCACCACATGGCCGTTGTTGACGGCCCAGATATACACAAACCAGTTCGCGCTCAGCAGGAAAGCGCTGGCCAGGAAGCTGCCCACCACCTTCGGCTGGCGCAAGACTTCGGGCAGCCACTTCCACTGGCGCCGCACCAGCAGCACCAGCATCAGGAAGACCAGCGACCAGACCATCCGGTGGGCCAGGATTTCGGACGCAGGCACATCCTTAATTGCGTGAAAATAGAGTGGAAACAGGCCCCAGGAGAGGAAAGCGCCTGCGGCGTACAGCATGCCGGTATTCATAAGAGCGGTGATTTTCTTTGCGTAAAGGTGGAAAATAGCACACTCGCCACGTTTTCACCGGCGACCGAAAACTTGCAAAAGGCCTATAGTTGGCCTATTGTGCGATGCACCAAAACCACTTTTGGGTGAAATCTTGTCAGAACATAAGAAAAGCAGCGTAGCAGCGCTGACGCTGGCGGCCATCGGCATTGTCTATGGCGATATTGGTACCAGCCCCCTCTATACCCTCAAAACCGTCTTCGATCCCGCTCACGGCTTGCCGCTGAATGCGCCGAACCTGCTGGGCATCATTTCGCTGATCTTCTGGTGCCTGACCCTGATCGTGTCGCTGAAGTACGTCAGCCTGGTGCTGCGTGCCGATAACCGCGGCGAAGGCGGGATCATGGCCCTGATGGCGCTGGCGCTGAATTCCGTGCACCGCGCCGCGCCCAAATGGCACTTCCCGCTGCTGCTGATCGGCACTTTTGGCGCCACCATGTTTTATGGCGACTCCGTGATCACCCCGGCCATTTCCGTGCTGGGCGCCATCGAGGGCCTGGAAGTGGCAGCCCCCGCCCTGCAGCAGTATGTGGTGCCGTTGACCATCGTCGTGCTGGTGACGCTGTATTCCGTGCAGCGCCACGGCACGGCCGGCATTGGCCGCTTCTTCGGCCCCGTCATGACGATCTGGTTTGCGGCGCTGGCCGCCATGGGTGTGGTGAACATCCTCGAAACCCCCGCCATCCTGGCAGCGCTGAACCCCTACCACGCTGTCGTCTTCATGCGCGACAACGGCTTCGTTGCCTTCGTCGCCCTGGGCGCCGTGGTGCTGGCGATTACCGGTGCCGAAGCGCTGTATGCCGACATGGGCCACTTCGGCAAGCGCCCGATCCGACTGGCCTGGTTCATGGTCTGCTTCCCGGCGCTGGTGCTGAATTACCTGGGCCAGGGCGCGCTGCTGATCCGCAATCCGGACGCGATCGCCAACCCCTTCTTCAACCAGCTCGGCGCATGGAGCGTGTACCCGCTGGTGGTGCTGTCCACGGCGGCCGCGGTGATCGCATCGCAGGCCACCATTTCCGGCACATTCTCGATGACCAAGCAAGCCATTGCGCTGGGCATGCTGCCGCGCATGCGCGTGCAGCACACCTCGGCCAGCGAGATTGGCCAGATCTATATCCCGGTCGTGAACTGGCTGCAGCTGATCGTGGTGCTGATCGCGGTGATCGGCTTCAAGAGCTCGGACGACCTGGCCGGCGCCTACGGTATCGCCGTGACGGCCACCATGTTCGCCACCACCATCCTGACCTTCTTCGTGATCCGCTACCGCTGGCATCTGCCGTTGGTGCTGTGCTTCGCAGCCACCGGATTCTTCATCGTGATGGACATCATGCTGTTCTCGTCCTCGGCCCTGAAGCTGTTCCACGGCGGCTGGTTCCCGCTGCTGCTCGGTACCGCGCTGTTCACCACCATGCTGACCTGGCGCACCGGGCGCGAGCTGGTGTTCAAGAACCTGGAGAAGCACGCCATTCCCCTGGAAGACTTCCTGAACTCCCTGTTCATGGCGCCGCCCACCCGTGTGCCCGGCACCGCCGTCTTCCTGCGCGGCGAAAGCGACGGCGTGCCGCACGCGCTGCTGCACAACCTGTCGCACAACAAGGTGCTGCATGAACGCGTGGTGTTCTTCACCGTGCACATCGTGGAAGAGCCGTATGTGCCGCCGGCGGAGCAGGTGAAGGTGACCGCGCTGGGCCACGAGTGCTACCAGTTGAACATCCACTACGGCTTCAAGGACGAACCGGACGTGCCGGCCATCATGGCCCTGTGCGAAGAAAAGGGACTCAAGTTCGAGATGATGGAAACCTCCTTCTTCATCGCCCGCCAGACCGTGATCTCGGCGCCGGGCGACGGCATGGCGCCGTGGCGCGAGCACCTGTTCGTGGCCATGTCGCGCAATGCGCGCGCGGCGGCGGACTACTACCAGATCCCGCCAAACCGCGTCATCGAACTGGGCACGCAGGTGGAAATCTGAGACACAAAATTTGTAACCGTATATGTCATTGGGGGAAGGGGTGTGGCAGTCTGATAAACTTCTGCTCTCGCATCCAACCCCACTGACCAAAAAATAGGCAAGACTGAAATGAAGAATACGATGTTCAAAGTGATCGCTTCCCTGGCATGCGCGCTGGCGCTCGTAGCTTGCGGCGGTGGCGGCAGCGACAACAACAACACGACCCCGACCACGAACCAGCCACCGTTCACCAAGACCGACAACGTGGTGGGCTCGAACAGCGTGGAAATCGCCAACGGCGACACGGTCACCGTGCACTACACCGGCTGGCTGTACGACTCGACTGCCAGCGCCAACGGCTACAAAGGCAAGCAGTTCGAAACGTCGCGCACCGGCAGCCCGTTCAACTTCACCGTTGGCCGCGGCTCCGTGATTGCAGGCTGGGACCAGGGCGTCCTGGGCATGAAAGTGGGCGGCAAGCGCACCCTGATCATCCCATCGACCATGGCTTACGGCGCGACCGAGAAAAAGGATGCGGCCGGCAACGTGATCATCCCCGCCAACTCCGCCCTGGTGTTCGAGATCGAAGTGATCTCCATCAGCCGCTAAGCGCAGCAACCGGCACGAAGGAAAAAGCGGCCCACGTGGCCGCTTTTTTTTCCTTCAGCGTTCGCAGACCAGTGCCTGATCCTGCGGGTCAGGCACTGACTTTCCGGTTTTACCGCAGCATCTCGAGGTGGGGAATGCCGTCTTCATCATAAGGCTCGCCCACCGCCTTGAAACCGAAGCCGCCGTAGAACTTTTCCAGGTGCGCCTGGGCGCCAATGCGGATGCGGTGGCCGGGGTGCAGGGCTTCCGCGCGGCGGATGGCTTCCGCGATCAACTGCCGTCCCGCGCCCGTGCCGCGTGCCGCCTGCGTGGTCAGCACGCGGCCCAGCGACATTTCTGGATATTTGATGCCCGGCGCAATGCAGCGCAGGTAAGCGGCCAGCATGCGCTCGCCGTCCACCTCCTGCCAGCCGAGCAGGTGGTGGGCGGCCTGGTCGTAGCCGTCCATGTCCGAGTAAAAACACTGCTGCTCGATGACGAACACTTCCTGCCGCTGCCGCAGCATTTCGTACAGGTCCCCGTTCGGAATGCTGTCTAAGTCCAGCCACTGCCATTCAATCATTGGTCGCCTCTCTGTATGGGAGGCGACCATTGTATGCCAGCTTATTGTTCCTGGCGCAGCTCGCCCTTCTGGAGGGCCAGGGCCAGTTCAGCCTTCACTTCGGCGCGCGTTTTGCCGCGCGTCGGGGAGGCGAAATCCTGTGGGTACAGTTCGCCGGTGACGAGTTCGCCGCGCTGCAGGGCGGCGATGGTCTCAGCCTTCACCTGTGCGCGCGTCTTGGTCGAGACGAAGTTGGTGTCTGACTGGTAGCCTTCGCCGCTATTCGGCGCTGCCTGGGCGGCAGTGGAGAGGGCCAGGACGGCGGTGGCAAGTACGGTTGCGAATGCTTTCATGATGTTTCTCCTTTCAAGGTGGGCACGGCCGCCTGGGCCGTGCCGCGCCGGGGTTATACGATGGTCAGGGTGACGTCGATATTGCCGCGTGTCGCATTCGAATACGGGCACACGATGTGGGCGGCGTTCACCAGTTTTTCCGCGGTTGCGCGGTCCAGGCCTGGCAGCGAGATCTTCAATTCCACTTCGATGCCGAAGCCGGTTTCGATCGGGCCAATGCCGACCGTGGCATTGATCGAGGTATCGGCCGGCACGGCGATCTTGTCGCGCCCGCCAACGAACTTCAGGGCACCGATGAAGCAGGCCGAGTAGCCGGCTGCGAACAGCTGCTCAGGGTTGGTGCCGAAGGCGCCATTGCCGCCCAGTTCTTTCGGCGTGGTCAGCTTGACTTCGAGCGCGCCGTCGCTGGAGACGGATTTGCCTTCGCGGCCGCCGGTGGAAGTAGCGTTGGCGCGGTACAGGATGTTGGAGATCTTGGCCATGATGAAATTCCTTTTCTGTGAGTTGTGAGCGATTAACTAGCGTACTATCTATTTACAGCTTCCGGGGCCTTGTTTGCTGCCCATGTGCACACTATAAATAGCGTGCGATTAAATTGCAAGCTATTTTTGAAGAATTTTTCGCTCACGGTCAAACTCACTCGGCTTGCGCCAGCAACTGCTGGATCTTGGCTTCGGTTTGCTCGTACTGGCCTTCACCGAAATGGGTGTACACGATCTGCCCCTTCTTGTTGACAAGATAGAAAGCCGGCCAGTAGCGGTTGTTGTACGCATTCCAGGTTTCGTAGCGGTTGTCCTGGGCGACGGGGTAGCGGATGTCGAACCGCTTCAGGGCTGTGCGCACATTCTCGGTCTTGCGCTCGAATGCGTACTCCGGCGTATGGACGCCGACCACCACCAGGCCCTTGTCCTTGTACTTGTCGTGCCACTTCACCACATGCGACAGGGTGTTGATGCAGTTGATGCAGTCGTAAGTCCAGAAGTCCACCAGCACCACCTTGCCGCGCAGCTGCTTCATGGTCAGTGGTTCGCTGTTCAGCCATTGGTTGATGCCGCTGAATTCCGGTGCTTCGACGGGACCCGACGCTGCATTGGCGCCGGCGCTGGCGCCGGCCAGGGCCGCCGCGGCGGCAAACAGTTTGAGGTAGTTCTTCATCATTACAGTCCTTTCAGGGTTGGGAAGTGTTGGGCGGCCCAGGAATAGGCCAGGGTGTCGTATTGCAGGTAAATCGCGACGGCGGTGGCGACCACCAGCACGCCGAAGACTTGCTGCAGGCGTTCGGCGTGGCGCGCCACGGAGCGCACGCGCTGGGTGGCGTACTGGCCGCCGTAAATAATCCCGAGCATGGGCACGGCGGCGCCAATGGCGTACAGGGTGAGCAGCAGGGCCGACCAGGCCGGATCCTGTGCCTTCACCACCAGCACCAGGATGGAAGCCAGCACCGGGCCGGCGCACGGCGTCCACACCGCGCCCAGCGACATGCCCAGCAGGAAAGCGGCGCCGTTGCTGCCATCGTCCTGGCGCGGGGCAGCGTCGGCTTTCCGGCCCGGCAGGCGGGCCAGCAGCCATTCGTACGGCGCCGGCCACACGCGGAACAGGCCGGACAGCGCGAGCAGCGCGATGGCGGTATTGCGCAGCACTTCCTGCGCCACTTCGATGGCGGCCGAAACGGCGCCCAGCAGCATGGCCACGCTGGCAAAACTCAGGATGAAGCCGGCCACGATGAACAGGGGACGGCGGCGGTTGTGTTGGTTGACGCCTGAGCCCAGCAGGATGGGCAGCATCGGCAGCACGCAGGGCGATGCGATGGTCAGCAGGCCGGCCAGGAAGGCCAGCGGGGTGTCGAGCGGGTTGGTCATGGTCGGCTCCGTGTTCTGGTATGCCTCCATTGGACCGCCGCCAGGTATCCGGCGTATGTCACCGTCCCCCCGCGTGTGCAATGTTTTGTGTCCCTGCGGCGGCTGTACACACTGGGATACAAATCTCCCCCCGGCATTGGGTATCATGGCTTCATGGAAAACCAAGACCACATCCTGATCGTCGACGATGACCGCGATATCCGCGAACTGATCGGCGCTTATTTGCAAAAGAACGGCTTGCGCACTTCGCTGGCTGCGAATGGCCGCCAGATGCGCGCCGTGCTGGAAGACGACACGCCCGACCTGGTCGTGCTGGACCTGATGCTGCCCGGCGAAGACGGCCTGGCCCTGTGCCGCGACCTGCGCGCCGGCAAGCACAAGGCCATCCCGGTGCTGATGCTGACCGCCCGCAACGACGAAACCGACCGCATCATCGGCCTTGAAATGGGCGCCGACGATTACCTTCCCAAACCGTTCGCCGTGCGCGAACTGCTGGCGCGCATCAATGCCGTGCTGCGCCGCACGCGCATGCTGCCGCCGAATATGCAGGTGAACGAATCGGTGCCGATGCTGGCCTTCGGCGACTGGCGCCTGGATACGGTGGCGCGCCACCTGCTCGACGCCGACGGCACCCAGGTTGCCTTGAGCGGCGCCGAATACCGCCTGCTGCGGGTCTTCCTCGACCATCCGCAGCGCGTGCTGACGCGCGACCAGCTGCTGAACCTGACCCAGGGCCGCAATGCCGACCAGTTCGACCGCTCGATTGACCTGCTGGTGAGCCGGGTGCGCCAGCGCCTGCGCGACACGGCGCGCGAACCGCGCTACATCAAGACGCTGCGCAGCGAAGGCTATGTATTCTCGGCCGCCGTGACGCTGGCGGCAGGCGAGCCATGACGCGCCTGCGCTGGCCGCGCACCCTGTTCGCCCGCCTCGTCTTGTTGCTGTGCCTGGGCGTGGCGGTGGCGCAGGGCTTGTCGTTCTGGCTCACCATGCGCGAACGGAACGAAGCCACCACCAATATGATGATGGGCTATATCGAGCGGGAGGTGACCACCTCGGTCGCCCTGCTCGACGCCTTGCCGCCGGCCGAACGGCAGGCGTGGCTGCCGCGCCTGGCGCGCCGCAGTTACGAATTCCGCCTCGAGGAATGCGACGAAACGCTGCCGCACCTGGAAGTGCTCGAGGCGAATGCCGTGCGCTCCTTTGAAGAGGGCGTCGGCAAGAAGTACAAGCTGACGGTGCACCAGATCATCGGCGAACATGAACGCTACCAGGTACACCTGCGCTTGAGCGACGGCACGCCGCTGACCATCGACTTCCGGCCCATGCGCAGCGTGCCGGTGTCGCCCTGGTTCGGCGCGCTGATGGCCGCGCAGCTGGCGGTGTTCGCCCTGTGCTGCTGGCTGGCGGTGCGGCTTGCCACGCGTCCGCTGGAGCAGCTGGCGCAGGCCGCCGATGCGCTGGGCCCGGACATGCAGGGCGCGCATCTGCCGGAGAGCGGGCCGTCGGAAGTGTCCCGCGCCGCGCGCGCCTTCAATGCCATGCAGCAGCGTATCGCCGGCTATATGGCGGAGCGCATCCAGATCCTGGCCTCGATCTCGCACGACCTGCAGACGCCCATCACGCGCATGCGCCTGCGCGTCGACATGATGGAGGACGAGGCGCAGCAAGCCAAGCTGCGGCAGGATTTGCAGGCGATGGAGCAACTGGTGAAGGAGGGCGTGGCCTATGCCCGCACGCTGCACGGCACGTCCGAAGCGCCGACGCGCATCGATCCGGACGCCCTGCTGGAAAGCATGGTGCATGACTACACCGACGCCGGCCAGCAGGTCACGCTGCAAGGCAAGGTTGGCCGCGCGATGGAACTGCGGCCGCAGGCGCTACGCCGCGTGCTGGGCAACCTGATCGACAATGCGCTGAAGTTCGGCGGCAGCGCCGAGGTGCACGTTGAGCCGCTGTCCGCCGCCGCGCCGGCGGGCGGTGGCGGCATCGTGGTCCGCGTGCTGGATCGCGGCCCCGGCATTCCGGCGGAGTCGCTGCAAGCCGTGTTTGAACCCTTCGTCCGGCTGGAATCCTCACGCAGCCGCGAAACCGGCGGCACGGGCCTGGGCCTGGCCATTGCGCGCCAGCTGGCCATCGCGATGGGCGGCGCCCTGACGCTGCACCAGCGCGAAGGCGGCGGCCTGGAAGCGCGGCTGGAGCTGCCCGGCTGACGCTAGTCCAGCGCGCAGTCAAAGCCTTCCAGCACGTTGACGATATTGGTGCCCAGCTCGCGCAGCGGCGCGCCGCCTTCCAGCTGGAAGGTGGTCGGCACGCCCAGCCAGGCCAGGCGCTCGCCCAGGCGCAGGAAATCGGCCGGCGCGAGGCCAAAGCCGCCATGCTGCTCGCCCAGGAAGATATTGCCGCCCAGCGCCACCACCAGCGCCTCCGGCCGGTACATGGACAGGCGCACGCAAGCCGTTTCCAGCGCCGCAAACCAGGCTTGCGCAGTGGAGCGCGGCGCCAGCGGCAGGTTGACGTTGTAGCCCAGCCCCGCGCCCGCGCCGGTTTCGTCGGCGTGGCCGCAATAGAAAGGGAAGGCCTGGCGCGGGTCGGCGTGGATCGACAGGCACAGCACGTCGGCGCGCTCATAGAAAATGCCTTGCGCGCCATTGCCATGCTGGTAGTCGAGGTCGAGGATGGCCACTTTGGATAGCCCATCGTCCAGCAGGTGCTGGGCGGCCAGGGCCGCGTTATTCAGGTAGCACTGGCCGCCGCAAAAATCGGCGCCCGCATGGTGGCCCTGCGGCTGCGTCAGCACAAAGCTGGCGCGCTCGCCGACACGCAAGGCATGCGCCGCGTTGACCGCGCAATCGGCACCGCCCTTGGCCGCGCTCCACGTGCCGGCGCTGATGCTGGTCACGGTATCCATCGAATACAGGCCTAGACGGGCGAAAAAATCTTCAGGCTCGATATCGGTACGCATGGTGCGCACGGCAAGCTGCCGGGGCGTGACCGCCTGCGAGCCCGGCGCCAGCGCCTGCGCCTCGCGCCACGCATTGCGCAGGAAAGCCAGGTAGCGCGGGCTGTGGGTGCGTTCCAATGCCGTCAGGGGAACGCTTTGCGGCGTCACGATCTCGCCCAGCCCGCGCCTTCCCAGTTCGGCTTGCACGGACCTTACCCGCTGGTCCGTATCGCCGAACTGCTGCGCGTGCTGTTCGTTAAAGAAGGTGAGCAAGGGTCAGGTGCAATGGTTCGGGCACAGGTTGCTGGCGCGGTAAGCCTTGACGTAGTCGTCGAAGCTGCCGGTCTGGGTACGTTCCAGTTCTTCCTGCTCGGCGAGCGACACGCGCGCCATCTCCTCGAAACGCGCCACGTCCTGCGCGCTGGGCGGATGGCTGCGGAAATACGCCGCATGCTTCTCGCTCTGGTGCAGGCCGAAAGCCGTGAAGGACTTGCCGTTCTCGCGCAGCGCCTGCAGCACGCGCGCCGACGGCGTGATGTCCGGATCGTGCAGCTTGGCCACCTGCGCCTCCAGCGCCGCCATGTGTTCGCGGCCGCCATGTTCGCGGTCCAGCAATTCCGCCACCGGCTTGAAGCGCTCCAGCAATTCCAGGCCCCACTGCTTCAGCGCGACTTCCTGGCCATCGCGGGTCAGTGTCAGGCCGGGGCGGCGGCCTTCCTTCACGGTGCGCGCGAAATTGCGCGCCAGCAGTTCGCCATGCTCCGGCGTGATCAGCGGGCTTTCTTCCAATGCGCTGAACAACAGGAACACGTCGAGGAAGCGCCCGGTCTGCACGTTGATGCCGATCGGCTCGAACGGATCCACGTCCATGCAGCGCACTTCGATGTACTGCACGCCGCGGTTGCACAGCGCCTGGATCGGCCGCTCGCCGGTGTTGATCACGCGCTTGGGGCGGATGGTCGAGTAGTACTCGTTCTCGATCTGGATCACATTGGTTGACAGCTGCACCCACTCGCCATTGACCTTGGTGCCGATCTTCGCATACGGCTCGTAAGGCTGGTTGACCGCCTTGGTCAGCGTAGCCACATAGGAATCGAGGCTGTTCTCGTGCGGATGCAGGCCGGATTGCGCCTCGTTCTGGTAACCCAGGTCGCTCATGCGCAGGCTGGTCGCATAGGGCAGGTAGAGCGTGTCGCCGGACAGCTTTTCCAATTTGTGCGGGCGGCCGCGCAGGAAGCCTTCCGCCAGCGCCGGCGAAGCGCCGAACAGGTACATCAGCAGCCAGCTGTAGCGGCGGAAGTTGCGGATGG